>JAJUHR010000326.1 GCA_029267795.1 Planctomycetota bacterium | reverse complement strand
GGCGGCGCGGCCTCACCCCCTGCGGTCGAGCGCAAAATCAAGTCACCCGCTCAATCGTACAGCGGTTGCCCAAACTCTAGGATAACTTACGATGAGTCAGCAATAAACCGACGTCAAGATTTTGCCCACCAAGAACCGTGCCTGCCTCCACCTCGGTCACCCCCGATTCGATTGGGGGGCGATTTGGCTTTCGAATCCCCCCGGATCTAACTCCGGACCCTCGGGCTCCGGACCCCATGACACTCCCTAACCTCTGGATCAACCTGCCCATCCATCCTTTGCGTCGCTTGGCGTCTGACCCATCGGCTCGCGAATGAAACAGGGCAGCCCCCCACTCACCGCCCTGCAACCGTAACCATCCCCTGATTTCGCTTAACGCTCTGCCGCACTGCCCCACCAATGGCCCGCTCCAACTCTTGCAAGTCCATGCTGGAGGGCTTTACCCGGTTCAGCAAGCTGGCTTCACAGCCCTGGAACTCCCGCGCGGTAAGCCCGATGGAACGCACCACCCCCACCAGATCAGACAGATGATCCAGGAACCGCATAGCGCTGGCGTAGTCGGGTTGGGCGCCCAAGTAAGCCCGGAAGCCAGACGGGTCTGCCTCAGCATCGGGCGAGCTGGCCTCATACGCGTTCCAGGCCTCCTCAAGCACTGCCCGGATATAATCGCTGCGGTCCTGCCAACGCAGTTGCCCGGTCTGATCGTCCAACACTTGCTCGAAGAAAACCTCGCGGTATCGCCTAGCCGCCTCCAGGGCCGGAGCACGGCTTAGCCGAGGCAGCGCCACCCCGGGACGTTCGCCGCCTCCGCCCAGTGTGCCGGCCAACGTGTCGTCGTAAAAATGCCTGCCTTCCAGAGTGCTGTTGACCTCTGACCCCCGCAGCGGCCGGGCGCCGATCCCCAGTTCCCGTAGCGCCTGGGCGTCCGCCTCCCTTAACCGCAGCTCCTCCAGGACGTCGTCAGCAAGCAGCGCCCGCCGCACCGGCCCATCGATCGCCTCGCTGAGGTTGGTGGACCCCTCGGGTGGAGGAGCGGGTGAGCCGGTGGCCCGCAAGTCCAACACGGTTGAGCCCCGGGTAAATTGGCTGGCTGACAGCCCCTGGTGCTGCAGGTATATGATGTAGGAAGCCGAGGCCAGCGGCCCCGAAGCCGGCCCTTGGGCGCTGAACCGAGGCTGGCCCCCTTCTCCGACGACCGTCGGTCCCACATTAAAGTCGAAGTTCCCGCCCGTGACGTAGTCCACGCCCTCGTCCGGGTCCAGCCCGCCCTGAGGGTTGAGCACCAGACCCGCCTCGCGGGTTTGCAGCTCGATGGCTGAGGCGTGCACCGTGGTATCGCCCAAAGCGTTAAGGTCCCCAAGCGTCGCCTGACCCGCCGCTTCGATGGCCAAATCACCCAACGCGGTCAGCTTCTGGTTTTGGCCCATGACGAAATCCCCGCCCGTAGACTGGATCCGCAAGCCGCCCGCTGGGGCCGCGATCGTCGCCACCGTGGGCACCTCGGCCACGCCCTGCGGGTTCAGGCTGATGTCGCCCCAAGCGCGCACGAGGCCGCCCTGGATCGTCACGAGGCCTGCCGAAACCACCTCGATCGACTGCAACGCCGCCGACCCACCGACATCGCCGCCGAAGAACACGCCATCCTCCCCCGCGTGTATCTGCAGCGACCCAGCCGCAGCAACACCGTCATCGCCGTCACTTTCTTCCAGCCCCACAGCCGAGCTGGCGACGACGATTTCCCCGTCTTGCATCGTGCGTGGCCCTTGGAACCCCAGTTCCAACGCTGTTGGACCGCGTGCGGCCGCTGTATCCAGCGCCGCATCGATAATCTCGCCCCCAAAGCCTGGGCCCTGCCCCTCCTCGGGATTTCCCGCCAGGTCAACCGTGCTGCCGAAGTGCACCCCGCTGCCGCGCAGGGCCACCCCATCTTCGCCCACCGTCACTGCCTCGCGGTATGTCTGCTGCCCAGCCGTTATGACCGAGCCGCCGTCGATGGTGGCCTCGCCAAGCACGTCGAGCGAGCCCAAAGCCCGGGTCGATCCGACGGGGCCGCTAAATAGGGCGGTCCCGTTGATGCTGAGCGCCCCGACGCCGGCCTGCGCCGCGTCGAGGCTGTCCCCCAAAGTCACCCCGCTGGCGTTCAAGGTCGTGTCGCCGTTGACGGTCACCGCGTCGTGGAAAATCTGCGGGCCGACCGTGCTGAGCACCCCGCCGTTGATCGTCGCCGCCCCCAGCACCTCCAGGGACTGCAAGGGCTGAACCGCCCCGACCGGCGCGTCGAACGCGGCTGCGCCGTCGATGGTCAGCGCCGGCGCCCCACCCTCAGCCGCCGCATCCACAGTGGCTTTGAATCGCACACCGCTGGCGACCAGTCTGGTATCTCCACCCAAGACCACCGGAGCGTTGTACAACTGCAACCCGACCGTTTGGATGGGTGTCGCGTTCAGGGTGACAGCCGCCCCGTCCAAAGCCGCGCTGAGAAACCCGCTCACCGGGGCGTTCAAGGCCAAATCGCCCGTGCCGTCCCCGTCAGCGTCCGCGGTGGCGATGAAACGCCCAGAGCCCTGGATCGCTGCGTTCACTTGCAAATGCCGGTTGGCCTGCAGCGTCAAATCGTTGTTTTTCGCAAGGTGGACCGGTTGATTGACGAATAGGTCCCGTGCGGCGGCAAGCCTGATGTGCCCAACGACTGCTTCTAACGCCTCATCGGAGATCGTCACGTCCGTAACCGAATCGGGCTCGTTGAAATCGATCACGCCGTCGGCAGCCAGCGGGTCCTGGGTGCCGATGTCCGCG
>JAJUHR010000150.1 GCA_029267795.1 Planctomycetota bacterium | reverse complement strand
GTTTACGTTCGGGTCCGTGGGCCTGTCGCGGTGGTTGATGCCGCCGACCAGTTACCTGCCCAAGGGCAACAGGAACCTGGTGTTTGGCGTGATGCTGACGCCGCCGGGGTACAACATCGACCAGAACGAGTCGATCGCGGATCGGATCGAGTCTCGGCTGCGGCCCTATTGGGAAGCGCAGACGATGGAGCAGACGGCGGCGCTGCCCCCGGCGTCTGACTTTGCAACCAGCGGGCCGGTGGCGATCCCGCCGATCGAAAATTATTTTTTCGTGTCTTTCGGCAACACCATCTTCATGGGGGCATCGAGCAAGGACAAGGAGCTCGTGGAGCCGCTGGGGCCACTGCTCACCTCGGCGATGTCGCAGGTGCCAGGGGCTTTTGGGTTTGCGCAGCAGACGTCGTTGTTCGGGCGCGGGGGGAGTGCGACCAACACGGTAGACGTGGAGATCGCCGGCCAGGAATTGGGGTCGCTGCGGTCCTCGGCGGAGGCTCTTTACCATCAGCTGACCCAGGTCTACGGGTACGCGAACGTTCGGCCGAGCCCGTTGAACTTCAACCTCGCCGGGCCGGAGTTGCAGGTGCGGATCGACCGGGTGCGGGCGGCGAACCTGGGGATCGACGTGGCGGCGTTGGGCTTGGCGGTGCAGACGCTGGTCGACGGGGTGAATGTAGGGGACTACCGCTTGGGTGGCGATACGATCGACCTGATGATGGTCGGCCTGGGCGAGCCGCCCCTGACGCCGGACGGGCTTGGCACGACCCCGCTGGCGGTGCCGGCGTTCGATGGTTCGTTTCAGTCGGTGCCCTTGTCGGCGGTGGCGGACATCGTGAGCACCACGGCCCCCCAGCAGATCAACCGGATCGAGCAGTTGCGTGCGGTGAAATTCACCGTGGTGTCGCCGGCGGATCAGCCCCTGGAAGCGGTCACGGACCAGATCGCGCGGATGATCGAGCCGATGAAGCGGAACGGGCAGATCGCGCCGGGGTGTCAGGTGAACCTGGCGGGCACCGCGGACAAGTTGACCGAGGTGCGGGAGGCGATGATCGGCAAGTGGCACGGCTGGACGTGGGAGAGCCTCAAGAGCCTCGGGGGCAGCCGGTTCTTTCTGGCGATGCTGATCACTTACCTGCTGATGGCGGCGCTGTTCGAGAGCTACCTGTACCCGTTCGTGATCATGTTCAGCGTGCCGCTGGCGATGGTGGGTGGCTTCGCCGGCCTGGCGCTGGTGCACGCGTGGGTTCCCAGCCAGCACCTGGACGTGCTGACGATGCTCGGGTTCGTGATCCTGATCGGGATCGTGGTGAACAACGCGATTCTGATCGTTCACCAGTCGATCAACTTCATGACCGGCCGGGGTGTGGGCGAGGGCGACACGACCGAGCGGATGTCCCCGCGGAAGGCGATCCGGACGTCGGTGCGGACGCGGATTCGGCCGATCATGATGACGACGCTGACCACGGTGTTTGGGATGCTGCCGCTGGTGGTGATGCCCGGTTCGGGCAGCGAGCTGTATCGGGGGCTGGGCGGGGTGGTGTTAGGAGGGCTGGCGGTGTCGACGGTGTTCACGCTGGGGGTGGTGCCGATGGTGTTCAGCCTGACGCTGGACGCGAAGGTCTGGTTATATCGCAAGCTCGGTTGGCCGTTGGGGGAGATCGAAGGGAGCGAAGGGGGCGCGTAGCGCGCTTTCTTCGTTTGGTTTGGGTATCGCGCGGTCAAACTCAGAGTGGCTGGGGGGGAGGCGAAGCAGCACCACGGCGAACGCGGGGCACCGCTGCGCTCTTGCCCCAGTTACCCCAATCCGGTGACGCTGCACCCAAATGAAAAAAACACCGGCGCCGTGGGCCCAGACGGGTCCGATTTTATCTCTCTGTTTGTGCAGGGGCTTACGGCCGAGTTGGCCAATTTCAAATTCACATCCGACGGCGACCGATACTTTAGTGGGTTTCGTTCATACAATCCTGCAGGTTGGGCATGTCCAGGCACAGGCCTGGGTGTGTCCGCGGGCAGGTCCGCGTCGGATCGGTGCGTGCGGATTGGCAGGCTTAGCGGCGAGCGTCATGGCCCGCTGCCACCGAAAGCGAGACACGCCCTCAACCCTTACTAGGAGCTGCTCATGGTCCCTGGAACCGCATCGCCCGTCTCGTGGAGAGCCCCCAAAAAGGGTAAGAAATACTTTACGGTAGCCGAGGCCAACCGGGCGTTGGTGTACGTTTCGCGCATCGTGGACGAAATTTCCGAGCACTACCAGCGGGTGATGGCCCTGCGGAAGGAAATCGAGCAAGGCCGACACAGCGAGACGAAGAGCCCCGGGCGGTCCGAATACGAGCTGCTGATGGATCGGCTGAACGGGCTGATCGACGAGCTGCACCAGGTGGGGGTGGAGCTGAAGGACCTGGAGTTGGGCCTGCTGGACTTTCCCGCGGTGCACGAGGGGCGTGAGATCTACCTTTGCTGGCACCGGGGTGAGAGAGAAGTGCGTGCGTGGCACGAGGTGGACGCGGGTTACGCCGGCCGGCAAGACGTGTCGCTGCTGGCGGGGTGAGTGAGCGATTTAGCGGTTGGCCAGATGACAAAGCCCCGTCTTACCAGGCGGGGTTATTTTTTTTCGTATTTGAACTACCGAGCGGTACTTAAGCTTGCAGGGCGTTGTCAGGTCAGCGGAGCGTATCCTCTTCCAGCTCGTCGCTGAGGGTGCCTTTCCAGATTGGGCAGCGGTCGGCGTGAGCGGCCTTGGCCAGCAGGTGGGCGCCGACGGGGTTAGCCACGAACTGGAACAGGATTAGGAGGATGGCCTTGGTGGCGATATTGACCGGGCGGGCCTCGGGGAGCGTGGAGAGGTTGCACAGCGCCGCGATCAGCAGGCCGGTGATTCCTAACGTGACGCCTTTGGTGGCGGCGTGCATGCGGTGGTAGAGGTCCGGCAGTCGCCACAGCCCGATGGCGGCCAGCAGCATGAAGGTGGTGCCGAGGATCATGGCGACGCAGGCCAGCAGGTCCAGGAACATGTCGACGTTGTAGTCCATCGTTTCTCTTTCACACCGAGGCGGTGCGTTGGGTCAGGCCCCTTCACCTCCACCGGGCTGGTTCTGCTGTTCCAAGCCGCCGGTAGTGTCTTTGAGGCGTGGCCGGCCGATGTATTGGGCCATGGCCACCGAGCCGGCGAACCCCAGGAGCGACAGCACCAGGATGCCGTCGAACAAGACCAAAGAGCCCAGGCGCATGGTCAGGATGATCACCAGGCCGACCAGTTCAACGCCCAGAGTATCCACGGCCAGGGCGCGGTCGGCCAGGTGCGGGCCGCGGAGCATGCGGTAGATGCACATGAGCATGCCGGCGACGATGGCGGCGATGCAGAGCTCCTCGGTCCAGGTGACGAGCTGGTCGTGCCAGGGGCGGTCGCCCGCCGCCGCGAGCAGGAGCAGGTTGGCCAGGGTGGGGTTCATCCGAACACCTCGTCGAGGATGCGGTCGCGCAGCTCGTCGATGTCCTTAACGGCGGCTTCACGGTCCTGGGCGTACATGCAATGCACGTAGAGGTAACGCTTGTCGTCCGAGACGTCGGCAGACAGGGTGCCGGGGGTGAGCGTGATCGCGTTGGCGAGGGTGGTGATCTGGATATCGGTGAGGCCTTGCAGCGGGTAGCGGATGAACCGTGGGGTCATCTGGAAGCCGGGGGTGATGATCTCTTTGGCCACGATCAGGTTCGATTTGATCAGGATGCGGATGAAGTAGACAGCGAAGGAGAACAGCTTCCAGCCCTTGACACCGTAGCCGGCCCCCTCGTCGCTGAGCGTGCGGCTGACGATCCCCAGCAGGAGGTATCCGAGGATAAACCCGCCGAGCAGGCTGTAGATGTCGAACAGCCCCCACATGAGCATCCACAGCACGGCGAGCATGAAGTTCAGGAGGAACAGGCTCATGGCGCGGCCTCCTCAGGGGCGGCGATCGCGGCGGCGGAAGCCTGAGCCGCAGGGGTGGGCCGTGGGGCCTGGACCACCTGCGAGGCGGGGGGCGGGGGCACGCGGTTGGGCGGGGCGTGCTGCGGGCCGAGCACCGCCACGATGTACGGCCGCGGGTCGACCAGGGTTGCGGCGGCGAGCTTGGAAACCTCGAGGTACGGCTGGGCCCCCAAGCCCATCGATAGCGCGGCGGCCACGAGCATCGCGGCTCCGATTAGGCCCCAGCGGGTCTGCGATGAGTGCTGGGGGTTCGTGACATGCTGGCCCTGAGGGGGGGACCAAAAGCCGTAGCTCCAGATCTTGAGCATCGACAAGAGCGTGAGCAGGCTGGTGGCGACGGCGAAGCCGGCGAGCCAATACCGCCCCTGGTGCAGGCCCTCGCGGATCAGGACCCACTTTCCGAAAAACCCGGAGAGGGGGGGCAAGCCGGCCAGGGAGAGCGCCGCCAGCAGGAACAGGGCCGCCAGGAACGGGGCGCGGCGCAGCAGGCCGCCGATCTTTTCCAGGTCGTCGCTGCCGGCGTGTTCCGCCATCAGGCCGCCGCAGAGGAACAGGCAGCACTTGACCACCATGTTGTGGATGATGAAGAAGATCGCGCCGGCGACGGCGAGCTGCCGGCTGGTCAGCTGATCGGCCAGGGGCATGTGGGCGATCGCGGCGATGCCCAGGCCCACGCCCATAACCATATAGCCGACCTGGCTGATAATGTGGATCGCCAGGATCCGCCGGACCGTGTGCATCGACACGGCCCCGAGCACGCCGAGGAACATCGTCACGGCGGCGGAGACGAGGATGATCGGGGTGACGACAGAGGTCACCTCGGGGGATTGGCCGAACATCATCACGAACACGCGGATCAGGACGTAGGCGCCGACCTTGGTGAGCAGGCCGGCGAACAGGCCGCCCAGGGCCGCGGGCATGGTGTGGTAGGTGTCGGGCAGCCAGTACCAGACGGGGAAGATGGCGGATTTACCGCCGAAGACCAGGAGGAACATCGCGATGACGGGGATGGAGGCTTTGGGGAGCTGGCCGGTCATCGCCAGGCGGGTGATGTCCGCCATGTTCAGCGTGCCGAGCTGGCCGTAGAGCAGGCCGGCGGACGTGACGAACATGGTCGAGCCGATCAGGTTCAGCAGGATGTACTTGTACGCCTGCCGCATCTGCTGCGGGGTGGTGCCGAGCACGAACATGGCGTAGGAGGCCATGAGCATGATCTCG
>JAJUHR010000071.1 GCA_029267795.1 Planctomycetota bacterium | reverse complement strand
TGATAGCAAAATTCAACCTCCCCAGAACAATCACTCAAAGCCAATGACTTCACCACAGCCCAAGGGTACTTGCGGGCCAACCATTCTCTCTTGTAAGGCAAGGGTTCAAACGCGAAATGCTTCCCCCTCGGTGAGTACCGGTGCATCTTGTTAAGCACCGATCCCAGATGACACCCGATATCCACACAATTCATCGGATCGTGTATGACTTGCTTCAGGATCCGGTCGAGGTACCGATGCTCCCGCATGACCTCCCGTAGCTCCGGGTGCATAAGCATCTTCCGATACTTGAAAATCGACCGTACTTTTTGCATCGGCGCCTCCAGCGGCGACCCGATCAATCTGAAACGGACGTATTCAAGGTACCGGTGAAAATCGCGCGGATGGGCGTCCTGATCTGTCATAGGCAATAAAGACCAATAGATTCTAATATTTCCTGACCGATCTTAGCCTCAGGTTTAGTTACATCCTCGCTCAACTGAACCGCACAAGCCGTCCCGCTTATCCGAACCCCCTTCCGAGAAAACCTTCCGGGGGAGTCTTCCGGGGGAATATTCCGGGGGAGCCGGAACCGGGACCCGCCCTTTTTTTTCATTCCTTCCCACGCATTTTAAAGTCTTGGTCGGTGCGCCTTTGCCCCCCACTCTGGCAACAACTCAAAAAAAACAAGATCGCCAGACTTAAGCCCGCTTATCTTAGTAAAGAAAGCACATTATAAGCGCTTGCGACTAAGAACCGGCTCTTTCAAAACCCCCCTCCATCCCTTGCCTTGAGCCCTCGTTCGATTCGGGGAAAGAGCGTTAAAAGCGGGTAATGAAACTGCCCTCAGGCTATTTCGGCGTCGCCCCCACCATCTCCACCAGGGTGCGGTACTTGATCGCTTCTTCGATCGGTTGATCCTGATATAACAGGTGTCCCCAGCATCCGTAACGGTTCCAATCCGAGGCGTACTGGAACGCCACAAACACCTCTCCCCCTATTTCTTGAAAGCTCGATAGCAACGTGCGATACGCCTCGCCCATCTTGGGATCGGTTTGCGCCCGGATGTAAGCGTCCAGGAACGGCACGCGCCGACCCAACGCGGAGAACCCCGGCCCTCCCTCGTAAGTCATGAACGCGATGTGCCGACCAGTCCGCTGGCTCCAGAGGTCAGCCATCTCCTTGTGCCGGCGAAGCAGCGGCAAACGATCCTCCACCAGGTACCGAACCGCCGCAGAAATAGCCTCTTGCGGGGTCGTAAACTCGTTGAACTCCGCAGAAGCGTCCCGTGGCCCAAAGTAGGCGGCACACGCCACCGCATCGCATTCTCCGTCCATCGCTTCCAGCAACCCCTCCATGATCCGCGGCCCGTGGGCCTGACCCGCCGCGACCCGAACCACACGCTCCGGCTCGTCCGCAAACACTTCCCTCCAGATCTTCCAATCCCGCTGAGTCTCTTCCGCAATCACCCGCACGATCGAGACCCCTCGGGCTTGTGCCTGCTGGCGCACCCATTGCCCCTGCGGGAAGCTCAGGTTCCAAGCCTCGTTGGACCACTCCACGTACACCTTCCCGCCCCCGTGCAGACGGGCCTTGACCAACTCCGCGTACCGGCGAACAAAGTCGTCATCCGCCAAGTGAGGCATGCAAAACCACGGGTCCGCCCCCAGCTCATTGCACAGATCAACCATGTATTCAATCGCCACGCCCTTGGTCCCGCTCTGCCGCGGGCTGTCGGGGGTCGTGCGGTCCGACCAATGCGCCACCGTGGTCTTGTTGATCTGCGCCCAGTTCATGAAGCGGATGACCTTAAACGGCCGCAGCCGCTCCACGAACAACGGATGAAAGGGCGATTCGGCGTTCTCAAACCCGGGCATCCACACCTTGATGTTCCGCACCGGGTCCTGGGGGTCCGACTCCAGCACCCGCATGATCATCCCTTCGTCGGTGGGCTTGACCAGCACCTGCAACCGATTGCCCGATTCGGACCCCTCGATCACCCGGCCGTCCTTGCGAAATTCGATCTTCCCCGTGCCCTCGAACGTGCACGTGTAGACGCCCCCCGGGTAATGCCCGTTCTGATTCACGCACATCAGCGTCGCCACAGATTGACCGGGTTGGAGGATCGGCCAGCCCTCCGCGTTCAGCTCGATCGGCATGTGGTTGTTCCAAGGCCTCATCCTCTCGCGGTCTTGCGAGAGCCAGGCGCGGGAGTGCTTGAACACATCCACAAAGGGCCATTCGCGGTTCCAATCATTGATCGGGCTCAGGTTCATGCCCGCCGCCAGCGGTTTGCCGGTCGATGCCGGAGTAGCAATCGAAACGAGGGCCGAAAAGGGCGTGGCGATGGCATCCTCAGCCGCCGAAGGGCTGGGCAACCGATTGGGCGTAGCCGCAACCGGCTCCGATCGGGCCGCCATCGACTCCGATTGGGCCGCGATCGACCCGGATCGTGTCACCATCGGCCCGGACCGCCCGCCCGTTCCCCCGCACGACACAGCCACTGCGAGAAACACCCCCAAGAGCGATTGACACAGAGAGCTACGCATCCGATTCGGTTCCGGATAAGGGGTTCAATCTGGTTCGATCAGAGCCACCAAGCGGACCGGATATCAGGGCCCAAGCCCACGTCCCTTGCATGTTATCGACTCGATCCGGCGTCGAACACAGCCCGATCGCTCTCACGTAGGCGTGCCACGTCGAGGCTCCGCCCCCGTCAACCGCGCCCGCGTGGCGCAGCTGCTTCCTATATGGCTCAACTTGGAATCCGGTTCGGTGAGGAATGCTCTTTATTCGATGGGCTCGAGCACGGCCCCGTCGATCTCCAGGCTCGCAGCCTGTGCAAGCATTTGAACCTGCAGGATTAGTCGATTGTTTTTCCTGCGGTCTTGAATCACCCCCCGCAAGCCCCGCAGCGGCCCAGACCGCACCTCGACCTTAATCCCTTTGACCAGGGCTGGATAAAGAGCCAACGGCGCATTTCGCGACAGCGCCAGCTGGATTTGTCGCAGCTCCGACTCCAACCGGTGCTGATCCGCCACGGGCAGGATGCGTGCCACGCGCTTGGTGCGGTCCGCCCAATAAGCCTGTTCCTGAGTGCCCCAGAGAAAAGCATACCCAGGGAACAGCGGCTCCTGGACGATGGTCTTGCGGGCGCCGTGGTATTTGATCTCTTGCTTCAGGGGCAAATAACAGCGGATGGCTCGCGCTGCGAGGGTGGAGGCCAGGGCTTTTTCCTGCCGGCTTTTGGTGTAGAGCACAAACCAGCGGGAGTCGGGTTCGGCTTCGGTGTGGCTGCGAAAGGCGTCGAAACACGCCGAATCGGGTTCGAAGCCGAGGGGATTCCACGCGGGCAAGGTTGCGGTTATCGGACGATCGGTTGTGTCTTGGTCCATGCTGATTCGGGATGCGAGGGTGCGGCTGCCTCGATGTTGATTTATCTCGACATGGTGGAGAGCGGACTTCAGCATCGGCCCAGAGAATGAGGCGTTAGCGCGTCGGGCGGTGCAGAACGGATCGGGGGTTACCGGGCCAGCCAGCGTGTCAGGGTCGCTGGGGCGAGGTCCGGCACCGGGGCGGGTTCGCCCAGGCTGTGGTCTTGCAGAGCGGCGGCGGCGGCGGCGTAGCCGCTGCGTACCGCGCCCTCCATGGTGGCGGGCCAGCCGGTGTTGCACCAGTCGCCGGCGAGGTAGAGGTTGCTGACGGGGCCGCGGGCGGCGGGGCGGAGCGCGTCGGTGCCCGGGGCGATCGAGAAGGTGGCGCGCTTTTCCTTGACGACGCGGGCGTGGACGAGCGTTGCGTGGCGGGTGGCGGGGACGGCCTTACGCAGCTCGGCATCGGCCAAGCGGGTCAAGTCTTCAGCGGGTCGATCGACCAGGTCGTAGGCGGCGCTGATCACGCCATGGAGGTGCTGGGTGGGTGAATGGTCGGGCCCGGCGACGTCGGGATCGGTGCCCTTGTTGAAGACCCAGTGCAGCGGGCTTTGGGTGAGGATCAGGTGCGGAAAGGGGAACGGCTGGTGCAGGTCGGCGGCGGGCGGGGAGGGGTGCGGGCTGGCGAACCAGAGGTGGATGCCGATGATCGGGCTGACCTGGAAGCGGTCGAGGTGGTGCAGGCGTGGGTCGGCCTGGGTGAGGTTGGGGGGGCAGAGCTTGGCGAGGCGGTCGAACGGGACGGTGCTGACGAAGAGGTCGGCGTGGAGGGCTCGGCCGTCGGCGAGTTCCAAGGCGGTGATGCGGCGGCCGTCGAAATGAAAGCGTTCGGCGCTGGTGGAGAGCATGACGGTGCCGGCGGCGCGGGCGATCGCCTGGTCGGCGGGGTCGTAGAGTTCGACCAGCGGGACGGCGGCCAGGCCCATCTCGTAGGCGCGTTCGTGGGCGAGGAATCCTTCCTGGAAGACCTGCAGGGCGTAGGAGGCGCTGGCGCGGGCTGGGGTTTCATTGAGGGCGCTGGTGACGATGACGGACCAGAATCGGTCGATGACGCTGGGGGGCTGGCGGTGTTGCTGGAGCCATTGGAGGAAGGTGCGGTCGTGCCAGTGGCGGCGGCCGGCGGCGCCGAGGCGCAGGATCGCGAGCATGCCCCGGGCGATGGCGACCTTTTCGGTGAGGGAGTACATGCGGAAGCTGAGGAGCCCGCGGGCCATGTGCAGCGGGGCGGGCAGGTCGTCGGCCTCGAGGGTGTCGATGTGGCCGCGGGCGTCGGCGAAATAGAGCCGGCGGTGCCAGTGGATGCGGTCGGCGACGCCGAGGCGCGTGTACAGGTCGATTAGGTGGGTGCAGCAGCCCATCAAGACGTGCTGGCAGTTGTCGAGGGTGCGACCGGTGGCGGGGTCGGTGAAGCTGGTGGCCCGTCCGCCGAGGCGTTTGCGTGTTTCAACGAGGGTGACGGCGACGCCGCGTTCCGCTAACCGGATTGCGGTGGCGATGCCCGCCAGGCCGCCGCCGACGACGATGGTGGAGAGGGGGTGTGAACGATGGGCGAGGGATGGGCGCGTGGGGGAAGTGGCGAGGTCCGGTGGCGGGTGCTGGTGGAGGAGGCTGGGCATGGGTTCCGGCCGCGGGTTATCACCCGCGGCTATGAGTTTTGTTGGTGCGGACGGCGGACCCTATGGTACTGGGGCACGCTGCGCTTAGCTCCAGGCACCCACTCAACGGGGAGCCCCATGCACACAGCAGCCTCGCCTTCGGCTCGGCCTGCTGTGTGGCACCCGGCTATTGGTACGCATGGCGGAGGTCACAGGAACTCCGGCGGCGGGCCGAAGACCCGCCCTACGAGTGCAGGTGGCGACTCCAGGAGGCTTGCAAGGCGATGCTGAACTTTTTGAGCGGGTGGAGGCGGACGCGGCGGCGAAGGACGATGCGCGGGTCGTGTTCGATCTGACGCAAGAGGCTGTCGTATACCCGCATGATGGCCCAACTGGCGGGGCGGCACGAGGGGTCGATGTGCTGCTCGAGGGTGCTGGAGGCCTGGTAGTAGCTGCGGGCGCGGGCGGTTTGGAAGGTCATCAGGTCGACAAAGGCGGGGGTGGCTTGGCGATTGAGCACGGCCTGGGAGAAGGAATCGCTGGTGTAGCCGAACCGGGCGAGTTCTTCTTGGGGCAGGTAGACGCGGCCGCGGGCGGCGTCTTCGACCAAGTCACGGAGGATGTTGGTGAGTTGTAGGGCGATGCCGCGGTGTTCTGCGAGCTTAAGGGTTGGGGGGCCACCGGTGAAGCCCCAGACCCGCAGGCAGACCAAGCCGACGACGGAGGCGACCTTGTAGCAGTAGTCGTACAGCTCCTGGAAGGTGCGGTAGCGGTGCTTGAGCAGGTCGAGCTGCTGGCCGTCGAGCATGGCGTGCAGGAGGGCGGGGTCGATGGGGTAGGTGCGGATCACGTGCTGCAAGGCCGGCCAGAGCATGGGGTGGAGGGTTGGGTGGTCGGGCGGGTCGTGGTTGAGGGTGACGCGTTGCATCACCGATCGGAACTGTTCGAGGCGTTGGTGGGTGTTCTGGGGGGATTGGGGCTCGTGGGGGTGCGGGGTGTCGGGGCTGTCCGCCAAGTCGTCGGCGGCGCGCATGAAGGCGTAGATGACGTAGAGGGCGGAGCGCTTGGGTTCGGGGGTCAGGCGCAAGCCGTAGTAGAAGTTGCGGGCTCGGCGGCGGGTGACGCGGCGGCAATGGGCGATCGAGGAGCGCAGGGTGCGCTGTGAATCGGCGGTTGGGGTGGTGGTCAGGGCCGTGTTCACCGCGGGGGTCCGGTGGGGGTTTGGGGGCTTCCTGAGGCGCTGGTCGGATCGGTGCCACCTCTGCGCAACCAATGCGGGACGAACCGGCCTAGGAGGACGCGGAGCATCAGGCGGGCCTTGGCTGGGCGGCTGAGGGAGGGTCGGTGGGACAGTGTGTCGTAGTCCTGTCGCTGGATCATCCGCAAGATCGACTCGCCGCCGAGGGTGAAGAGCTTGATATCGCTGCGGACCTGGGGGGAGACGAGGGGCCAGAGTTGGCGGCCTTGGGTGAAGAGCGGCCAGGTGCGGTCGACCAGTTCGTGGAGGGTGGCGCGGTAGCTGGGCAGCAGGGCGCGGATGCCGGCGGAGCTGTGGCAGGCGCCGGAGCAGCCGCAGCCGGCGGGTTCCTCGGCGGAGGCGTCGGCGCGGATGGCGGCGGCCATCAGCTCGATGTCCAGGCCGTGCCTGCGGGCGACTTCCTCGGGGATGTAGACGCGGTCGCGGTCGAGGGCGTCGCGTCGGACGTCCTGCCAGAAGTTCGCCAATTGCAGGGCGGTGCAGGTGGCGTCGCTGAGGGATTGTCGCTCGGGGTCGCGGTAGCCGCACATGTAGAGCACGAGCCGGCCGACGGGGTTGGCGCTGCGTGTGCAGTAGTCGAGCAGTTGGTCCCAGGTGCGGTAGCGTACGACGGTCTGGTCCTGGGCGAAGGCGTCGACAAGGTCGTCGAAGGGTTTGCGGGGGATGTCGTGGCGTTGGATGGTTTGTCGCAGGGCCACGAAGACCGGGTGGCGTGGGGCGCCGGCGTAGCAGGCGTCGATCTCCCGGCGCCACCAGTCGAGCAGCTGCAGGGCGCGGGTGCGGTCGCCGGCCTCGTCGCCGAGGTCGTCGGCCCAACGGCAGAAGGCGTAGACGTGGCGGAAGTCGTCGCGGAGGTGGCGGGGCAGGAGCCAGCTGACGACGGTGAAGTTTTCGTAGTGAGACTGGGCGAGCGCGCGGGTGTACTGGGTGGCTTGCTCGTAGGTGAGCTGCTCGCAGTGGTCGGGGCCGAAGCGATCCAATTGGCTAAGAACGGCGGTGTCCATCGTCTCGATGATCATGATATCAGCGCGAGGGCGTTGGGCTCTTAAGTGGAGCGGGAGGCGGGTTGGAAAAGAACCGAGGGGGTGAAGCCGCGGGTTGCCGATCGCGGCTAG
Organism: Planctomycetota bacterium; assembly: GCA_029267795.1. Taxonomy (GTDB): domain Bacteria; phylum Planctomycetota; class Phycisphaerae; order Phycisphaerales; family Phycisphaeraceae; genus JAJUHR01. Next base: position 657 of record JAJUHR010000071.1, on the reverse strand, counting down.
TGGAGCGGTGCGCACACGCACCTTACGAGGCTGGGGCACGCTTCGCTTAGCCCCAGGCACCCAGCGAGTGTGCGAGCGGGGCTTCCATGCACACAGCAGCTTCGCCTTTGGCTCGGCCTGCTGTGTGGCACCCGGCGGAGGACTCACCCTCACCCGGCCTCTCCCTCAAGGGAGAGGGGTGAAGCCGCGGGTTGTCGGCGCGGGGGCCAGCTACGGTGATGGGCCCGCCGTGTGTTCACGGTGGGCCAAGTAAGTCAGTGGCGGGGCGAAGCCCCACCCTACGACTACGATTGGGGCACGCTTCGCTTAGCCCTAGGCACCCAGCGAGTGGTCTGCCCGGTGGGGGCTGGTGATCTTGCGGGTCAGGCCAGGGCCATGGCTTGGCGGCGGGACTTGGCGATCTGTTCCTTGGCGACGGCGACGACGTGTTCGGGGTGGAAGCCGAATTTTTTCTGCAGGTCCTTGAGGGGTGCGGAGGCGCCGAAGGTGCTCATGCCGATGGTGGCGCCGGTGGGGCCGACCCAGCGTGCCCAGCCGAAGGTGGAGGCCTGTTCGACGGAGACGCGGGCGGTGACGTGGGGGGGCAGGACGGAGTCGCGGTATTGGGGGTCCTGGCGGTCGAAGAGTTCCCAGGAGGGCATGCTGACGACGCGGGCC
>JAJUHR010000333.1 GCA_029267795.1 Planctomycetota bacterium | reverse complement strand
CCTGGACGCGGTCAACCTGATCGAGTGGGACTTGGTTCATGCCCGAACGATCCAGCTGGGCCAGAACACCGTTACGGTTGAGGGGTACGGCTCGTTGCAGCGCACGGACGGGCTTTCGAGGGATGATTTTTCACGGATCGCCCGCCCGCATCGGCCGGTCAGAGTGCGATACCTTCTGCGAACCATCGCGGGGCAAACGTGGCTCATCCGCCAGCAAACCGACCTGGACGATCCGACCAACCGCAGCACGTGGACCGAATTAGTGGCCTGCGGCGTCGATCGTTTCGAATGGGTGCCCGAGCAGACCGGCGATCCCCAGGGAGGTGCCGAAGATCCCAGCCTGGATCACGAGGCTGGGGCTGTGCCCGCTCGCCTGCGGTTGATCCTTAGACCTGCTGATCCAGCGATCCCGGAGATCTCTCGAACCATGATGTTGCGGGCTGAACTGTGATCACCACTACACTCATGAGCCGAAACACTCGAAACCAATCCACGGTATCCCAATCCTCCGACCCGCGCGGGTACGTGCTGCTGGTGACGCTGCTGCTATTGACGGTGGTCGCGGCGACTCTGGGCACCGTGAGCCGAGCCAGCCTGGGACGTTCATCCCGGGCCAGCGACGCGGAAGATGAACTTCAACGCCGCTGGGGGATGCTTAGCTGCGAGGCCACGATCCTGCCCCAGGGCGAACAGTGGCTGGCCCGACGGGAGCAGGATCAGCAACCGGTGGCTACGCTTGGCGCCGCGATCCGATTGGGCGGGCAGACCTTTCAACTCATCCTGGCGGACGAGCAGAGTAAGGCGAATTTGAATACGCTGTACGCTTGGCAGGGTAAAGCACGGACTCAGCGGGCCGCCAGCCGCCTGGCGCGGATCGCCGCTACCCCCCTGCCGGTCAGCCTGCGGCCGCTCGGCCTCCCTTCGCAGCCCCGCGATCAGGAAAACCAGCCCATGCAGCCGATCGGCAGTTTCGCGCAGGTTTTCTCGCGCGTCCAACCTTCCGGCCTGATCGCCCGCAGCGAGGCACGACCCGCCATCACGGACCTGATCACGCTCTGGGGTGATGGCAGGCTCAACTTTGAACGGACGTCCCTGGCGGTATTGAAGGAGGCCTGCCAAGGCGTGCTCACCACCATCGACCTTGAAAAACTCAGCCGGTTAAGGGCCGAAAACCCCGGGCTGACTGCGGTGGAAGCGCTCACCTTGCTGGATCTAAGCGATGAAACGTGGGGGGAGCTGGCCGAGCACCTGTTGACCGATGAGTCTGCCTGCCACTCGCTCTGGGTCGTCGCGACCAGCCGCCGCGGCGAGGTGGATCGGTCGTTTTACCGCCTCATAGTGGAGGAAGCGGGCCAGGTCGTGCAGGTTTTTACCTGGTGAATCCCAGGCCGGTGAAACCATGCTTAGCAAGGGACGAATCAGGTCGATGTTGTGGGGCGCCGCCGGGTTGCTTTCGGTCGGGTCGGTGGCTGTGGTCCTGGGCGCCTGGCGGTGGCCCTACGCCGTGCCGCAGGGACAGGACGCGTTATTAAGCCTGCAGCCTATCGACGCTATACCGGCGCCCCCACGCTCCCTGCCGCCGCTTTCGGAATTTGAACCGGTTTGGAAGATCAGGCTCCGTTCCGCGCCGGCGAGCATCTCCGGTTCGCGGGCCTTGACGCAAGCCCCCCAATCGCCCTTAGGCCTTCCCCTCCGCCTGGCCGGCACGGTCGTGGAGCCCGGCCATTGCTTTGCGATCTTCATCACCAGCGTCGGCAAAATCGAGCTGAAGAAGATCGGGGAGACCGTTGCCGACGCCCAGGTGTTGGAAATCTCGGATGGATCGGTGTCCCTCAGTTACCGCGGACAAACCGTGAATCTCCCGATGGAAAAGAGAACAGGTCGCCGCTTATGAGCACCCGCCGTTTTGTGATCTTCGTTGGCGCCACCTCTGCCTGCGTGGGGGTTGTGATGCCCGACGGTTCCTCGTCGATGCTCGAGGCCGGCGACTCCGAAACTCCACCGGCCCCGGTTCTCGCAGACCGTGTCGCAGAAATCCTTCGGGAGCAGGGCTACCGCGGCGAGGGTTGCGGCCTGGCCATCCCGTCCTCGTGGTGCTTGTGCTCCGCGATCCCTCTCGAGGGCCTGCCCCGCCGAAAAGCCCGCGAAGCGATGAAGTACCGCCTCGAAGAGCAACTGCCCATCCCCGCCGAGGACTTCGTCGCGGATTTCATCGTCGCCGGCGATTCCGCCTTAGGGGTGTGCGTGCAAGCCGCCCGGCTGGCCCCGGTGGTCGGGGCGCTGCAGGTCCGCGGCATCGCCGTGGAGTGGATCTGCCCCGCGGCCCTGCTGGCTTTACAGAACCATGGGCCGGCCTTGCGCGACGAATCGCCGGACGCCCTGGTTTGGGGCTGCCGTGAGCACCTGGAGGTTTTCGTCTTCAGCGAGGGCTTGCTGGAAGCCTGGCACACAGTGCCGACGGATGCGGATGACCTGCTGCTGTGCCTGCGCGTCGCCGGGGCTCGCCGCGGCGCCGACTTTCTGCGCGTGGCCACGTGCGACGTCGACCGGGAAACCCTCGCGCGGATCGACGAGGAACCCCACCTCGCCCGGGTCCGGGCCGACGAAAAACCGCTCCTACAGGAAGCCCTCGCGGCCGCTGCCTCCAGCCTCGACGGGCGTGTTTCACCGCCGATTAACCTGCGTCGGGAAGCCCTGGCAGACCCCGACGTTTTCCGCCCCTACCGCGCCCCCTTGGT
>JAJUHR010000227.1 GCA_029267795.1 Planctomycetota bacterium | reverse complement strand
GACCCCAGCTCGGAGTAGCTCGATTCGATGCGCTTGCGGATGCGCTCAGCTGGGACTTCGATCGTCAATCGCTTGCGGCCCGGGCCGATGTCCTCGACGGTCACGGTTTGCTCCTCGCGATCGCCCTGGTTCTGTTCGGCTTTTTTTTCTTGGGTCGTTTCCATCGGCGGTATCCATTTCTTACTGGCGCGGGCTTGGTGGTGGTTGTGCTCCCCCCGCGCCTGTCCCAATCCCATGCCACGCAACCGGACGGGGCATTATAAGGGTCGAACGGGAGTTTCGACAGTGTGAACCGAACCGGGTGGGCGGCTCAGTGGGAGGGGACGCCGATCGCGGGACGAGCGGTCTGCGGGGGAAGCCAGCGCGTGCTGATCTGGTTCGCCGGGAGGTCGGGGTAGGCGTGGCGAATCGCGGCGGCGACCAGGCCCATGAACAGGGGCGAGGGGCGCAGCGGCCGGCTGGTCATTTCAGGGTGAAACTGAGCGCCGATGAAGTACGGGTGCTCCGACGTCGGGAACTCTAAGACCTGCATGATCGGCTGCTGGGGGTGGCGGCCGGAGAAGACCAGCCCGCGCTGCTCGAGCTGCGCGATGTAGTCGGGGTGCACCTCGTAACGGTGGCGGAACCGCTGCCGCACCACCTTCGCCTGCCCGAACAGGAACGACGCCAGGGTATCGGGCTTGATCTCGACTTCCTTACCGCCCAGGCGCATGTTCGCGGCCAAGCCCTCGATCTTCTTCTGCTCCGGCAGCAGGTCGATCACCGGGTAGGGGCTGCGCGGGTCGAACTCGGTGCTCGAAGCACCGGCCAGGCCGCACACATCGCGGGCATACTCTACCACGGCCATCTGGAAGCCGAGGCAGATGCCCAGGTACGGGATGCGCTGGGTGCGGCAGCAGCGGATGCAGGCGATCTTGCCCTCGCTGCCGCGCTGCCCGAAGCCGCCGGGGACGATCACCGCGTCGAGGCCCTGGATCAGGTCGTCGGCGCCGGTGCGGCCCATCGCCTCGATCTCCGAGGTGTCGATCCAGTGCACGTCGACTTCGGCCGAAAGGTGCACCGCCGCGTGCTCCAGCGCCTTGTCCACCGAGGCGTAGGCGTCGCGCAGGGAGGTGTACTTGCCGGTGATGCCGATGTGGACCTTGTACCGGCGTTCGGCCTCGAGCCTGGTCACGAACGTGCGCCAGCGTTCGCGGGCGCGGTCCTCGTAGCTCTGGTTCACGCGGTCGTGCAGGCGGAGGATGCTCAGGATCTCGCGGTCCAGGGCGGCTTCCCGCATCGCGTCGGGGATCGAGTAGATCGACGCCCGGTCGTGCATCGAAAACACGCGGTTGATCGGGACGTTGCTGAACATCGCGATCTTCTGCATCACCAACTCGGTGACGGGGTGGTGCGCCCGACAGGCGACGATGTTCGGGTGGATCCCGGCTTCCATCAGCTTCCGCAGGCCCAGCTGCGCCGCCTTAGACTTCTGCTCGCCCAAGGTGTGGGGCTCGATGACGTAGGTCAGGGCGACGAAGCAGACGCTGGACTCGCCCTCTTCATACGCCAGCTCGCGCAGGGCCTCGATGTAGAACCCGTTCTCGTAGTCCCCGACGGTCCCGCCGACCTCGACGAACACGACGTCGGCGTTCTGGCTGACCGCCAGCTGACGCAGCAGGTACTTCACCTCCCCGGTGACGTGGGGGATCATCTGCACGTCGCGCCCGAGGTACCCCCCGTGGCGCTCCTTGTCGAGCACCCGGCGGAAGATCTGGCCGCTGGTGGTGTAGTTGTCGCGGGTCAGGTCCTGGTCGAGCATGCGCTCGTACGTGCCCAGGTCCATGTCGGTCTCCAGGCCGTCGTCGAGTACGAAGACCTCCCCGTGGCGATAGGGGTTCAGCGTGCCGGAGTCGATGTTGAGGTAACCCTCCATCTTGATAGGGGCGACCTTCAGGCCTTTGTCTTTCAGGAGCTTGGCGACCGAGCTGGAGAAGATCCCCTTGCCCAGGCCGCTCATCACGGTGCCCACGACGACGACGTACTTGTGCCTGCCGTGCTGGTAGCCGGGGGGGATGGGGTTGAAAAACTCGGTGTCCTGGGTTCGGTGACCGACCTCGGCCAGCAGTTCTTCAGAGGACGGGGCGGGGTTCTCGGGAGAGTCGAGCATGACTTACGGTACCTCTTGGAGGAAGAACGATCAAGGGATTAAGAGGGTGCCCATACTTTCGCTGACGCTGCGATTGATAACACGATATTTCTTTGCTACTTACGAAATGATAGGCTTGTCGAAAGGAAAAACGGGCGCACTACCCAGGGCGGTGCCTTGTCAGGGGGGATAGTGTCTTGAATCCCCGAAAAGGCTCTACGCCTCCCAACAGCGCGCCACGCAGCGGCGGATTAACTCCCCCGCGGAGGGTTAGTTGTGGTGCTGGGGGGCGCTGGCTGGGAAGTCGGGGTGGCAATGGGACTAGCCGATGAATTGCTCCGAAGCTTAAGGCGGCGGACAAGGGCTTCAAGGCGTTCAAGTTCAGCCTGTGATTCGGGAATGGAGCTCGAAGCATCAAGGGCGATGATGGCTTGGTTGGCAGCGTTGGCTAGCAGGGGGAATCCATAACCAGTCCCGGTTGCACGCAGGGTCTGGCAACAATGCCTAACCGATTCCAGGTCTTCTTTTTCGATAGCTAAGACAAGTTGATTGGTTATCCGCTTAACGCGATCGAGGTAGGTGCCGATCATCTGGGCCATACCCGGTTGATCGCCCAGCTCGCTATAGATCGGGTCTTCGCCGCCTTGAGCCCCGACAGACTTGAGACACTCCTCAATCAGGCCCAGCAACACAGCCGGCTCATATGGTTTAGGGATTATTTTCGTGGCCCCGGCGTTTTGGGCCGCCTCTAAACGTGAATGGGTTGATTCAGAGGTTAGAACGATAATTGGACCGCGGAATTCGGCTTGGCGAATATCGCTAATCACCTTCTCGCCCCGACCCGATCCCAGGTTCAAATCGCAAATGATCAAGTCGAAATATCGTTTTTCGATCTCATCGATGGCTTGGTCGCGGTCGAAGGCTCGATACAACTCCACGGCGCTGTTTCGCAGGTAAAAAGCCAGCAACTCGTGCTCTACTTCTTGATCATCGATGTATAAAATCTTTCCCGCGAAATTCTTCGACGCGTTCATGGTTGCGGCGATCAAGGACGGGGGCCAGTCTTTTCGCTCCAAGATGAGCTTAAGGTCGATGGGTTGATCGAACTGGATACCCAGGCCGTGAAGCGAACCGCGGAGGTGGTTACACCAGACGACCCGCCCGGTCACCAGTTGCTTTTTTCCATGGGTTGTGGTCATCTGAACTTTGCATCGGCTGTGGGGGTGCACGAAGGCGCCGTGAATCACGGAAATGCCGCCAGCGGATACCTCACGGGGGTAAACCAGGAACAGCCCAACCCCGCCGCCTGGATGGACAATTTCCAAACCCACCTCACGTAACCAATACTCCACCCTCTCGTGAACCCGACGGTTGTCGACCTGCTTGGAGCCCCAACCCTCCTTGAGCAGATTCATCAACTCAGCTTTCTGCCCATCGGTCAGCACAACCCGATAATGCAACTGCTCATCTGCCATAGTAGTAAGTGATTTCCTACAAAAATAACGATTTGCTCTAATTCTTCACCTAAGTCCTGCTTTCTCAGCCGTCGACGGATCAACTCCGCGGTGGATTGGGTTTTGCACTGGGGGGCGCTGGCTGGGGAGTCGGGGTGGCTGCCTTGGGTCTGGAAGAATCCTCGGCAGGGGTGGAGGCCACCGCCGTGGATGCCGAGGCCGCCGTCGTTGCCTGGGGCGCAGGGTTCGGGGGGCTGGTCCGGACGCGTAACCGACGAACCAGGGATTGGAGGTGGTCCAGCTCGTCCTTGCACTGGGCGATCGAAGACGCCGCTTCCAGGGCAGCCACCGCGCGCCCGGCAGCATCGGTCAGCGAGCCAAAACCGTAGCCCGTCCCCGT
>JAJUHR010000272.1 GCA_029267795.1 Planctomycetota bacterium | reverse complement strand
ACACCGCCGCCAGGGACGCGGTGTGGCGCGGGGCCCAGCGCCGCAAGAGCCCAGACCGCTTCAAGAGCGTGTACAGCATCTTCGTGTCACGCGTGGACGTGTACACGGAAAAGCACGTGCCGCAGTTAAGCCCGGCCGCGCAGGGCCTGGTCGGGATCGTCAACGCCAAGAGGATCTGGGTGCAGAACCAGGGGTTCTGGGCCTCGAAGAAGCTGCCTCTGCAGCAAGAGATTATCTTCGCCAGCACGGGCACGAAGAAGCCCGGGGACCCACCGGACAAGTACGTCGAGGCGTTCGTAGGCAGCGACATCCAGACCAACCCGCCCGCGACGAACGACGCGGTGGCGCAACTGGGCAAGACCTACCGGCGCCAGGTGGATCAACTGCCGCCGCAGAGCGTCCTAGCGGAAATCGATCAGAAGGTCGACGCCCAGAGGCTGGAAAGCGTGCTGATGGCTGAGGGCGTGGACAAATTCGCGGAGCCGCACAAGGCGCTGCTGAAGCTGATCGCGCAGAAGCGTCAGGCCCTAACCGCCAGCCGACGGTAATATCCCGCCTGCAGCCTGGCCCACGAGGGGCGTGGGAGCAACGACCTGCGTCAAGATACCTCGGTGGCCGCGAAAGAAGCGCCATGCGCGTCCGGTCGTTTTCTTTCCGATAACCACGGGGGTAGTGTCGGGGGATGTGCCCCGCTATCGGCTCGATCGCGAAGCGTTATCATAGGGCACGGCAAAGAGGGTGCCGGGGCGGCATCCGGGCCCAGGACACCGATAGGGGAACCGCTCGATGAACAGGCTCACGAAGGGTATCGGGCACTGGTCGGTTGTTGCCGGGGTGGTCGGGATCATCGCGGGATCGGCTCTGACCTGCTGGGCTGCGGACCCTGTCGGGCCGCGCCGCGGGTCCAAACGGCCGGTTTTCACCACCACGGGCATGGACCTGCGGCTGTCGCCGAAGGCCGCCGCGGCCTTGGGCTACCGGTTCCGATGGTCGGCCCACGCCTTCCTGGATAAGGACGCGGGTTCCCCAGAAGTGGCGGTGCTCGGCGACCTGATTGTGGGCGTCGAAGAACCTGAGAACCTGGTGACCGCCGTATCCCTGGCGGACGGGAAGATCGTGTGGCAGCGCGTGGTCGGCAGCCCCTCGGACCGCCTGTTCGTACCGGCACGCCAGGGCGACCAGATCCTGGTCAACAGCGAATCGGCGCTATACGTGCTCAAGGCCGAGAACGGCGAGCTCGAACGCCTCATCCCGCTCGACGAAATGGCCAGCAGCGGCCCGACCCTGGCCAAGAACAGGGTGGTGTTCGGGACGATCAACCACCGCGTGCTGGCGATCGACCTGGGTGGCGGATACCGTGTCTGGTCGTTCCTGATGAGCGATGGGATCGTCGCCCCACCGGTGGCCACGGGTTCGAGCGTGTTCGTGGCCGACGGCAAGGGAAAGTACGTCATGCTGGCCAGCGAATCCGGCCAGCTTGAATGGGAGGGCAAGGCGTTCGGGCGGGTTTCCGCTGAGCCGACCGTCACCCCGGCTGCGGTGCTGGTGCCCAGCGAGGACTATTCGCTTTACGCCCTGAACCGCGCCACCGGGCAGAGCCTGTGGGCTTATCGCACGACCCACCCCCTTCGCAAGCGTGCGCATGACCTGGGCTACGCGGTGTGCCTGCCGGTACCGACCGGCGGCTTGGTCGGGATCGATCCCCGTACGGGCCAGGAGCTTTGGAGGATCGAAGACGCAGTGGAGGCGGTGACCGAGCAGGACGAGACCCTGTTGATCCGGACAACCAAAGGGCTGGCGCTGGTGGACCCCGCTTCGGGACAGAAGCTGGCCGAGGCCGCGGCCCCGATGCTCGACCGGGTCTTGCCCGGCCCTCAAGGCAGTTTGATCCTGGTGTTCCGCGACGGCCGGCTGATGCGACTGAACCGGGTCAACCCGTAACCGGCCGGCGGCGATACCCAAGCTTACAGCGAGTTGAAGGCATGACCGACGCGATCCCCGTGCGCCGAGCTTTGATCTCCGTCAGCGACAAGACCGGGCTGGTCGCTTTTGCACAGAAGCTGACCGCCTACGGGGCGCAGATCATCTCGACGGGGGGCACGGCCAAGGCGCTAACACAGGCGGGGGTCTCGGTGACGCCGGTGGAGCGTCTGACCGACTGGCCCGAGATGATGGACGGCCGGGTCAAGACGTTGCACCCGAGGATTCACGGCGGGCTGCTGGCGCTGCGAGACCACGCGGGTCACCTCGCCGCCATGCGGCAGCACAGGATCGAGCCGATCGACCTGGTGTGCGTAAACCTGTACCCCTTTGAGAAGACGGTCGCCAAGTCCGGCGTGACCGACGCGGAAGCGATCGAGCAGATCGACATCGGCGGCCCGAGCATGATCCGCAGCGCCGCCAAGAACCACCGGTTCGTCGCGGTGGTCACCGACCCATCTCAATACGAGTCGGTGTGCCAAGTGCTGGAGGCTCAGCGGGGAGCGACGGACGCAGCGCTGCGGTTCAAGCTGGCGGCGGAAGCGTTTGCACGAACGGCGGCGTACGACGCGGCGATCGCGGCGTGGTTCGGCCAGCGAAACACGCGGTCTGAAGAGACAGGGTCGGTCTCGGTATCCTTCCCTGACCCCCTGGTGCTACGCCTCAAACGACTGGCTGTGCTGCGCTACGGGGAAAACCCACACCAGGCGGCAGCAGTGTACGCCCAAGAGCCCGCCGGCGAAGCCAGCGTGGTGCACGCCCGTCAGCTCCACGGCAAAGAGCTGAGCTACAACAACCTCAACGACGCGGCGGCGGCTCTGGAGCTGGTCAAGGAGTTCTCCCAGCCCGCTGCGGCGGTGATCAAGCACGCCAACCCGTGCGGGTGTGCGGTGGGCGACTCGCTGGCGGAGGCGTTCGAGGGGGCGTACGCTGGCGATCCGCTGGCGGCTTTTGGGGGCGTGGTGGCGCTGAACCGAAATGTCGATCGTCCTACGGCGGACCTACTGACACAACCAGGACCCGATGGCGCGACCAAGTTCCTCGAAGTGATCCTCGCCCCGGACTACGACCAAGACGCCCTGGAGGTCCTGCGGGCACGTTGGAAGAACGTGCGTCTGCTGGCGGTCGGGTCGATGCCGGGGCCCCATGACCGGCGGGCGGGCGTGCTGGATTACCGGAGCATCGTCGGCGGTGCCCTCGTGCAGGAACGGGACCTGGCGGACATGTCCCCAAGCGGCTGGCGTCACGTGGCTGGCCCCCCACCCGCCAAGGAATGGGAGCGGTCCCTGCACACGGCGTGGTGCACCGTCAAGCACGCCAAGTCCAACGCGATCGTGATCGTCAGGGACGGCACGGTCGTGGGCGTGGGCGCGGGGCAGATGGACCGCGTGGGGGCGTGTGGGATCGCGGTGGCGAAAGCGAACGCCGGTGGAGTGAACCGCGCTCAGGGGGCGGTAGCGGCTTCAGACGCGTTTTTCCCGTT
>JAJUHR010000397.1 GCA_029267795.1 Planctomycetota bacterium | reverse complement strand
CGCATGGCGGCTTGGCGCTAGGCCTGGACCGCGTGATCATGCACTTGGTGGGCACCACGAACATCCGCGACGTGATCGCCTTCCCCAAGACCCAGATCGGGGCCGACCTGATGACCGGCGCCCCCTCCCCGGTGGACGACGCCCAGCTGCGCGAACTGCACATCCGCGCGGCGCTCCCGAAACCCGCCGAGCGGGGCACCGGCGACGCCCGGGTAACCTCACGCTAGACCCCAACGTCCGTCATGCCCTACCGCCCGCCGGCGGTAGGTGCGGCTCCATCATTGAGAAACGTTATTTTACTTCTTAGCCGAAAACTAAAATAAGATTTCGCGAATTAAAGAACCCTTTGGTAAGCTTGAAGCATTGCAACCTCAGGAATTCATAGGAGATACTCGCAAGAACCTCCTGAAATCAGGGGGGTGTTGGACTTTTGTCCCTCCTGATTTGCCCCCGTTAATCACGTGGACCACAGAGCTTGTTGCCACGATCTCGGCAGCCGATCGAGCGATCGGGCGACTGGCGGGGTTGGGTCGCAGTCTTCCCAATCCGCACCTGCTTATTCGCCCGTTCATACGCAAAGAAGCCGTGCTCTCGAGTCAGATCGAGGGAACCCAAGCATCGATCTCCGATCTGTTTCAATTTGAAGTGAACCCCGAGGTCGAGCAGAAGGTGCCCGACGTGCGCGAAGTGGCCAATTACGTGATGGCTTTGGAGTTTGGCCTTGAACGAGTTAAAACCTTGCCTCTGAGCCGACGGTTAATTTGTGAGATCCATGGCAAGCTGATGCACGGGGTCCGCGGCAAGGACAGGGCCCCTGGACAGCTCCGTAAAACCCAAGTATGGATCGGCGCGGAGGGTGCCCCGATTCATCAAGCCGGGTTCGTTCCACCACCGCCTGGACCTGAACTCGAGCGTGCCTTTCATGCCCTTGAGCGGTTCCTCCATGCCCCCACCGAACTGCCACCGGTGATACGCCTGGCTCTGGTGCATTACCAGTTCGAGGCAATCCATCCGTTCACAGACGGGAACGGACGCGTTGGCCGATTGCTCGTTACCCTAATGCTTTGCCTCGATGGTGTTCTTCCCCAGCCTTTGCTCTATCTTTCCGCCTATTTCGAACAGCATCGACAGAGGTATTACGATCTTTTGCTTGCAGTGAGCCAGCGTGCCGCTTGGAACGATTGGTTGATTTTTTTCGCCCAGGGTGTTGCCTGTGAAGCCATGGACGCCGTGGATCGGATCCGCCGTCTAGTGATATTGCGCGACCGCTATATGCAAGCCGTTCAGCAAGCCCGCGCATCATCCCTCGTGGTTAAGCTGGTCGAATACCTCTTCGCACAACCGGTGGTTACCGTGGCTGCCGTGGCAGAAGAGCTTAAGGTCACTCCCGTCACTGCTCAGCAACACATCAATCACCTCGTTGCCGCGAACATTCTTACCGAGACCACGGGCCGGAAGCGAAATCGGATCTACGTGGCCAAGAAGATCATCCTGACGATCAATGAACCGGTTTTCGGTCGCTGAGCATTTCACCGGAAGCACAGATGCCACGCGTCATCCTTAAGCCCGAGCACAAAAGTATCCTGATAGACCTCTACACTCGCACTCGAAAGACCGTCGACGATCTTCCCTATACCGACGAATTCGAGGAGCTTTACACTGCCTTCATCGCGCGTTCAGGACGGACCCTTACACGCCACGATGTCTGGCGGGCACTGTCGAGCCAGCGCAAGGCGAAACGGCTCGTCCGTAAGGAACGCTGATTTCAGCGGGAAAAGTCAATGGTGGTAAGCCATCAGCACATGTAAACTGCGCGGTTCTGTTCCTGTGCTGGTGGTCAAGGGGCGTTCAGCACCCACCGCCTCATCACAGCTCGCCCCGTGCCAGCGCGTTGTGCCGGCGTTCCTGGCCGATGGTCGTTGGCGGCCCGTGCCCGGGGTAGACGCGCGTGTCGTCCGGCAGCGTGAACAGCTGGGTGTGGATGCTCCGCATAAGGCTGGCGTAGTCGCAGGTCGGGAAGTCGTACCGGCCGATCGAATCTGCAAACAGCGTGTCGCCCACCAGCACGACGTGAGATTCGGGCTGGTACAGGGCGATGCCGCCGGGGCTGTGCCCGGGGGTGTGTCGGACTTCGAAGTCGAGCCCGTCCAGGTCCAGGTGCTGGCCGTG
>JAJUHR010000056.1 GCA_029267795.1 Planctomycetota bacterium | reverse complement strand
CTCGAAGGATGGGCCAATATCGACGCCGGCCCCCCGATGCCGTACCACGTCATCGGCCCCAGGGGCACGTCCCGTTCGTGGCGCAGGTTCAGGCCCGCCAGCAGATGCTCTTCAAGGACGGGGCTGATCGTTGCCTTCATCATGAAGCCTCGTGGGTTGGGGGGGCCGCCGGCACCGGTAGGTTGCACGCCAGCCACTAACTAGACCGCGGCTCGTCGTCCCGGACCGCCTGCTTGATCCAACCCCCTCCGAGCACCTGCTCCCCGTCGTAGCATACCACCACCTGACCGGGCGAGACCGCCGCCTGCGGCTCGTCGAACCGGACCTCCAGCGTATTTAGCCCGCTCGCCCATACGGTCGCCGGCACCAACGGGCTGTTGTACCGAATTTTGGCCTGGCAGGGTACCGGGCGATCCCGTGGCGGGTCGACCAACCAGTTGGCTTGGTCCGCCAGCAACCCGTCCGCGAGCATCTGCCGCCTCGACCCCACGGTCACCGTGTTGGCCTGCGGGTCCTTGTCCACAACATAGATCGGATATCCCAGCGACACCGCCAGCCCGCGACGTTGGCCGATCGTAAACCGCTGGTGACCCTCGTGGCGCCCCACGACCCGGCCCCGCCGATCGAGGACGTCCCCCTCACGCACCTGATCGGGGCTGCGGCGGCGGATCAGCCCCATATAGTCGTTGTCCGGCACAAAGCAGATCTCCTGGCTGTCGGGCTTATTAAACACCGGCAGCCCCAGTTCTGCCGCGATCCGCCGGACCTCGGCCTTCTCCAACTCCCCGATCGGCAAAAGCATGTGGGCGAGGCGCTGCCTGGGGGTGCCGAACAGGACGTAGCTCTGATCCTTTTTCAGGTCATGCCCCCGCAGCAAGCGGGCGTGCTCGGGCCGCCCCACGGGTCGGTCCACGCGGGCGTAGTGGCCGGAGGCGATGTAGTCGGCGTCGATCGACTGCGCGTACGCCGCCAGCCTCCCGAACTTCAGCCAGTCGTTGCAGCGAACGCACGGGTTGGGGGTCCGCCCGGCGTTATATTCACTGACGAAATAGTCGATGATCCGGCCGAAATCCCTCTTGAAATTCAGGACGTAGAAGGGCACGCCCAGCATCGCCGCGACCAGCCGCGCGTCCGACGCGTCGTTGAGCGAGCAGCAGCCCTGGTGCCCTGGCTTGATCTTGGTCGGATCGCACGCCGGTGGGTCAGCGGCCTCGACGCTGTCATCGCTCCCGAGGCGCATGAAGCAGCCGATCACCTCGTACCCCCGCTGCTTCAATAGAGCCGCGGCTACAGAGCTGTCCACCCCCCCGCTCATGGCCACAACGACCTTCGGCTTGCCCGACCTGCTTATGCTCATGACAGCCTCCCCGCGATCAATGGCTCGGTGCTCTGCCTCCTGTTATCCACGACCCCATTGTGTCCGATGGTTCATAGGCGGGTAATCCCGTCTTGGGTTGCCTGGTCCAACCGAGTTACATAGGCTATGGCCTTGAAGCTACCCTTAATCAAGTAATCAAGGTCGGTCCCCGTTTCAACCGGTGCCCAAGGAGCACATGATGGCTACGAAGCTGGTTCTACGCCGCGTGGCGGCGGTTGGGTTCGTCATCGTCAGCCTGGCCATGGGGTTACCGGCTTTAGCGGGCAGTTCCTCCGCCCGCTCCAGTCTCGACCTGGTCCCACCCGGGGCCCCCTTGGCAGTGATCGTTCCCAACCTAGCCGAGTTTAGCCGCAAGGCCGCGGTGCTCAACGAAGCCCTGGGGCTGGGACCGAACCCGATGGCGGACCTGCTCGGTGAACTGAAGAACCAAACCGGCATGATCGAAGGGATCGACGACCAGGGGTCGTTCGTCTTGGCCATGACGGCCTTGCCCGACCCCCAGGCCGGCGGGGACCCCCCATTTCTGATGTTCGTTCCCGTTACGAACTTCCAGGCCTTCGTCGGCAATTTTGAGTCTCAGCCCGATGCCGCCAGTGTCACCCAGTTGGTCCTCCCCGATGGCTCGATAGGGTTTGCCAAGGAACTGGCCGGCTATGCGGTGATCGGGGAAGACCCGGCCTTGGTCGCGGCGTATCAGAAACCCAATCAGGCCGCGAAACTGGCCGCCGACGCCGGCAAGCTCGGTAGCCAGTGCCTCGACTCGGGCGACGTCCTGGTCGTGATCAATGTGCAGGCTTTGGCCCCGATGGCCATGCCGCTGGTCCAACAGGCCCTGGAGCAGGCTCGCAGCGAGATCCGCTCCGCCCCCGAGGCCGACCCGACGGCGCGCAGCATGGCCGGCTTGGTGGAGGCGGTGATTAACCTCTACGGCGACGCGATCATCGCGATCCTGCGCGACGGGTCCATGCTGGTCGTCACGGGCGAAATCACCGAATCCGGCGTCAGCCTCACCGAGGCGGTCCAGTTCAAGCCCGAGACCTACACCGCCAGCCTTTTTGCCCACGGCGGCGGGTCTTCCGCATACATGGACTTGCTGCCTAACCAGCCCTATCTGTTCGCCGGCTCTTTCAGCAGCGCCGGCATGGGCGTCGAGGAGATGCTCAAACAGATCCAAGCCCGCCTGACCACCGAAACCATCGGCGAATGGGGCAAGCTACTCGTGCCGACCATCGAGATGGTCCGCCAGACCAAGGGCACCGCTTCGAGCATCGCCACCCCCCAGTGGACGGCTATGATGTCCGGCGGCCTGCTGCAGGCCGTCAACGTCGTTGAAACCCCCGATGGCAAGGCTTACCTGAAGGCCTATCAGGACTACATCGCCCAGATCGACGGCATGGCGATCCCCATCAACTCACAGACCAGCCCGGACAGCGCCCCGACCCAGATGACCATGAGCGCCCGCTACAGCCCGAACGTGATGCAGCTCAATGGCGTGCAGGTCGACCAATACCAGACCCAATGGAACTATCCCCCGCAAATGATGCAGGAGATGGGCCCCGTAGCCCCCCTGTTCATGATGTTTGGGGGCATGGGCCAGACTGGATACCTGGCGGCCAAAGGCCGCTACGTGGTCATGACCACCAGCGCCGATCCCCAGTTGCTCCAAAAGACGCTCGACAGCCTCGATCAGGGCCAGGGGCTCGGTTCTTCGCCCACCCTGGCGGCGACGCGTCAGCAGGCCCTGCTTGCGGACGACCCTAGCCTGCAGGCGTACGTCAACGTCGAAGAGTTAGTCAACGCCGGCATGGCGTTCTACGCGGCGATGAGCGGACAAGCCCCCGCAACAGCACCAGCGCAGGACGTCCCACCGGTGGTCATCGGGGTACACGTCGAGGACGGCGGGGTGGCCGGGCGGCTGTACGTCCCGATGCAGGCGATCCATTTCGGACGCGATACCGTCGGGCGGCTCACGAGCGGCAGCGAGCCCGGTGGCGACGAATTCGAAGGACCTTACCCCGAAGAGCAGGGCCCCCTCGGCCCGCCGCCCCCGCCGTATCGGTGACCGAACGACCCCTCGCGGTTTTCAAGTCCATGGAGTACGCTCCGTGGGCTTTTTTCTTCCGTCCCACCCCGACGGCCGGTTGGCTGGGGCAGAGCACAGCGATGCCCCGGGGATTTGCCGTAGTGCCGCTTCCTTCACTACAGCCACCCTCCGCTGTGTGGCGCCCGCCACCCGCCGTGTTGAAAATCCCCTTTAGCCTGTGAACATCCTCAACTGGTGGCGCTCCAGGTCGAGCTTGCTGACCGGCCGGCTGACGTTGAGGCGGTATTTGCCGTTGAAGCACGCGGTGCAGTAGTGCGCCGGCGGGCGGCTGACGCAGCTGAGCATGCCCTCCAGCGACAGGAAGTGCAGGCTGTCGACGCCGAGGTACTGGCGGATCTCCTCGACGCTGCGGCCACTAGCGATCAGCTTCGAGGGGTCGGGGAAGTCGACGCCGAAGAAGCACGCGTGGCGGATCGGCGGGCAACTGATCCGCAGGTGGATCTCCTTGGCCCCGGCGCGGCGGAGCTGGGACATCTTGCCGCGGGTGGTCGTGCCCCGCACGATCGAATCGTCCACCACAACGATCCGCTTGCCGCAGATGATCTCGGGCACGGCGTTGAGCTTCAGCTGCACCGCCAGGTCCCGCTGCGACTGCGTGGGCTGGATGAACGTGCGGCCGACGTAGCGGTTCGGCACGATCCCCTCGCGGTACGGGATCCCGCTGGCGCGGGCGTAACCCAGGGATGCAGAGCGGCCGGAGTCGGGCATCGGGATCACGTAATCCGCGTCGACGGGGGCTTCCTCGGCCAGTTTCTCGCCGAGGCGCTCGCGCACCAGCGCCACCGTGTCCCCGAACACGTTGGAGCTGGGGTTGGCGAAATACACGTGCTCAAAGATACAGTGGGCCGGCAGCTGCGCCTCAGCGAAGCGGCGGCTGGAGATGCCCGCGTCGCTGAGGGTCACGATTTCGCCGGGCTCGACCTCCCGTACCAGCGTGGCCGTGACGGCGTCGAACGCCACGGTCTCGCTGGCCACGCAGTAGTACCCCTCGGGGGTCTGCCCCAGGACCAGCGGCCGCCAACCCCAGGGATCGCGCACCGCTTCAATCCGATCTACGAACAGAAACACCAGCGAATACGCCCCCTGCAGGTGGTGCAGCGACTCCACCAGCGGATCGTCCTTGGTCAGGTGGTGTGAGGCGAGCAGGTGGATGATCACCTCGGTGTCGGTGGAGGTGTGGAAGATATGGCCGCGGGCCTCGTAGTCGTGGCGGAGCAGATCGGCGTTGATCAGGTTGCCGTTGTGCGCTACCGCCACTTGGCCGCCCACGTATTCCTCGACCAGCGGCTGGGCGTTGCAGGCCCGGCTGGAACCGGTGGTGGAGTAGCGGTTGTGCCCGATGGCCCCCTTGCCCCGCAGTTCCGCCAAGTCGCGCTCGGAAAACACCTCCGCGACCAAGCCCATCCCGGTGCGAGCGTTCAGAGAAATCCCATCGGTGACGGCGATCCCCGCGGACTCCTGCCCCCGGTGCTGCTGGGCGTACAACGCCAGAAAGGTTCGGATTGAGCTGTCGGCCGGCCCCCAGACGCCGAAGACCCCGCACTTGTCTTTTTTCTCATCCATCATGCGTGCGCCGCGATCCGCAGAAGTTGCCGAACCCGCATCCCGTCAACCGTAGTCGACCGCTAAGAATCGGTCAAGATAGCAGGCTTGTAGACAGACGAAGCGCCGGTCAGCAGCGTGTTTAACACTCATTCCAGCTAAATTTTATGACTGATCCGATGACGGTTCCTGTCAGAGAGCCGTGTCGTGACTGTTGTTTTTAAGCCCTTGGCCCGTGCGGCTAGACTGAGCTGGATGCACCGAAAGGGTATTGTGGCTGGACGATCGGATGCGGATCACCGGGATCGTGGGCAAGACGGCTTGGCGGCCCCGCGGAGGGCGCTGCTGCGCTGGTACCGCCGGCACTACCGACGGTTGCCTTGGCGGGCTGCCCCGGGTGGGCGGTCCAACCCCTACCACGTGCTGGTCAGCGAAGCCATGCTGCAACAGACCCAGGTCGCCACGGTGATCGAGTACTTCCAGCGATTCGTCGCCCGCTGGCCGACGGTCGAGGCCTTGACGCAGGCCGACGAGCAGCAGGTGCTGCGGGCTTGGCAGGGGCTGGGGTACTACCGGCGGGCGAAGAACCTGCTCGCAGCGGCGAAGATGATCGTCCAGAAGCACCGGGGGCGGGTACCGAACCGCGTCGAGCTGCTTCTGCAGCTTCCGGGGGTTGGCCGATACACGGCTGGGGCGATCGCTTCGATCGCGTTCGGCAAGCGCGAGCCGATCCTCGACGGCAACGTCGCGCGGGTCTTGGCGCGGTGGCACGGGATCCACGAGCCGATCGATTCGGCGGCAACCCGCGAGCGCCTGTGGGAGCTGGCGGGCCAGATGGTGCGGCGCAGCCGGGCGAGGGCGGGCGACGTCAACCAAGCGATGATGGAGCTCGGGGCTACGGTGTGCGCTCCGCAAAACCCTCGCTGTCAGGCATGCCCCGTCTCAGCGTGGTGCCGGGCGCGCCAGCTGCGGTTGACCGATCGAATCCCGCTGGCGGCGCGGCGGCCGACGCCTCGCACGGTCGAGCACCACATCGTGGCTGTGCGGTGTGGCGAAGAACGGCTGTTCTGTCAGCGGCCACAGACGGGGCTTTGGTCGAGGATGTGGCAATTGCCCACCTTGGAAACCGAACCGAACCCACCATCCACCAACAAGACTCCCCGCAGCGGCAACCCCAGGTCCCCCGGAAGTGACCCCCCGAACCCCAGCGAAAAAGACCATAGCGATCTGAGGATGATCAAAGCCAGCCTGCGCCGCTGGGCCTCTTCCTCCCTGGGGTTGCAGATAGGCAAAACCCGGTTGGTGGGCGGGTTCGTCCACAAGACGACCCATCGTTCGATCCACTTCAGCGTGTGGGACGTGCTCGTTCGCGATGGTGACCAGGCCGGCGTGGCCGGCGTATGGCGGCGGCTCGACGATGTGGAGGACCTGCCCCTGCCCAACCCCCAACGACGGGCGGTGGCCATGCTTAAACACGCGGACGCACCCTAACCGCCCCCATCCGGGCAGGCTTGAATCGTCCAAGCCCCGAATGGCATATGATTGACCGTCCCCAGGGAGGATCCGCCCCTCGGCAGAGCCGCATCGAAAATATTGCCGATGAATCCTCGGAGCTTGGGCGTAAAAACCGAAGAAACCTCGTGGGACCAGCGGCCGACAACCTCCGGCTGGCCGCAGGGTGGCAACTTATATGCTGCCTCGGATAACACAGGTGTGACGGAGACACCGATGGGCGAGGTTTCTGATCGCCGGGGTGTGATTCGGGCTGACTTGCAGCGCCTGGCGGTCCAAGCCCCAGGGATCCGGGGGGCCGAGCTCCGAGAGCTGAGTTGATATAGGGAGCGGTTCGCGATGTTTCTAGCGTGGTCGCAGCGGCGGTGGGTAATCTGCGTGGCCTTGATGACGACCTTGGGCTGGGTTGGCGCGGAGCAGTCGGCCTGGGCTGCGGCGCGAGCTGCGACTGCGACGAGGGCGCAAGCATCGGTCGATCCAGCCCCACCCGCGTCCGCTGAGGTTCAAGAAACCGCTTCAGGGCATCACCAACCCTTGGTGGCGCAGGCAGACGAGGGCGAAGAGGGCGAAGGCTACGCCATCGTGGGCTGGCTGGAGCTATGTGGCCCGCTGCGTGAATCCCCGCCGCCTTTCGCGTGGATCAGCGAGACCGAGGCCGGCGTGTCGCTGCGGTACGTGCTCTCGCAGTTGCAGTGGGTGGCAGAGGACGAGGCGTTCGCCGGCGTGGTGATCTACCTCGACGAGCCCGACCTGACGCTGTCGCAGATCCAGGAGATCACCGAGGCCATCCGGCAGGTCCGCGAGGCCGGTGCCAAGGTGTTGGTCTTCGCCGAGCAGTACGACCTGACCAGCTACCTGCTGGCGTGCTCGGCGGACAAGGTGCTGTTGCAGCGCAAGGGGCTGATCGAGCTGTCCGGCTTAAGCGTCGAAGAGCTGTACCTGGCGGGGCTGCTGGAAAAGCTGGGGATCAAGGCGGATTTCTTCCAGGTCGGGGCGTTCAAGGGCGCCAGCGAGCCCCTCACACAGACCGGCCCCAGCCAGGAATGGAACCAGAACATGGAGGCGCTGCTGGACGACCTGTACCGGCAGATCGTCGAGCAGATCGCCTCGGCGCGGCACACGACCCCCCAGCAGGTGGAGCAGCTGTTCAAAGACTGCTGGTCCCTCACGGATGAGCAGTACGTGCAGCGCGGACTGATCGACGCCCTGGTCACGCACGACCTGATCGAGGTGACCGGCAGCGAGTTCGGCGAAGATTTCGAATGGGAGGACCTGCTGGACGACCCGACCGTTCAGCACGCTTACGACAACCCGTTCGCGCTGTTCCGCATGCTGTTCCAGAAGCAGGAGCTGGGCCCGCGGCGGGCGTCGCTGGCGGTGATCTACGCCGGCGGCCCGATCACCCTGGGCGAAAGCACCCCCGAGGGGCCGTTCGGCGGCGAAACCACCGGCAGCCGCACCACCGTCGACGCCCTGCTGGACGCGCGGGACGACGACCTGATCAAAGGCGTGCTGATCCGCGTGGATTCCCCGGGCGGCTCGGCCCTGGCCAGCGAGCTGATCTGGCAGGCGGTGCACGACGTGGCGCAGTACAAGCCGGTGTACGTGAGCATCAACTCGATGGCCGCCAGCGGGGGGTATTACGTGGCCAGCGCCGCCACCCGCGTCTACGTCTCCCCCAGCTCGATCGTCGGGTCGATCGGCGTCGTCGGCGGCAAGATCGTGTTCGGCCACCTCTACGAGAAGCTCGGGCTGGGGATTTACCGCCGCAACCGCGGGCCCCTGGGCGATATCTTCAACACCGTTGAGCCGTTCACCGCTGAGCAGCGCGCGGCGCTCCAGGCCTCGTTCGATCGCACGTACCAGCAGTTCACCGACCGCGTGAAGACCGGCCGCGGCGAACGCATCGCCAACATCGAGGCCGTGGCGCAAGGCCGCCTGTTCACCGGCCAGCAAGCAGTGCAGAACGGACTGGCGGACGAGATCGGCGGGGTGGAGGTGGCGCTGGCGGGCCTGGCGGAGGCAGCGGGCCTTAAGCCGGGCGAGTACGACCTGATCCACCTGCCAGCCCCACGCAGCCTGCCCGAGGTCTTGCAGGACTACTTCAGCGGCGCCAGCGCCAAGAGCACCTCCATCGACAGCGCCACCTTCGCAGCGGCCCGGGCCACGCTGGGCGCCCAGGGCTGGCGCTCCGCCCGGTCCGTGCTCAACGGCCTGATGTTGCTGCGCCGCGAGCCGGTGTTGACGCTGCTGCCGGTGGCGATCATGATCCATTAAGGGCCGCCATGAAGGCTCTCTAACAAAACAGGGTGCCACACAGCAAGCCGAGCCGAAGGTGAGGCTGCTGTGTGTGGAAAAACACCCGTTCGATGGAATGGGGACTCTGTTTTGT
>JAJUHR010000344.1 GCA_029267795.1 Planctomycetota bacterium | reverse complement strand
GTGGCGGATGAGTTGTGCCCGCGGACGCCGATATCGGTCAGCGGGTTCCTTCAGCTGCTGGCGGGGGCGATGGCGATCGGGGCGTTGTGTTGGGCGGGTTGGCTGCTGTGGCTGAGCGTGATCTGATCGCGGGGCGAGTTGTCTCGGAGCGAGCGATGGGGCGTGTGCTGGCACGGGTGATCGGGATGGCGGGGATGCGGAGGGGCCTGAATTGGGCCGCGGTGGCGGTGGTGGTGGCGGTTGGGGCCGCGGCGGCGGTGGGGGACGCGGGGTCGCCCCGGTCGTTGCTGGCGGATCAATATGTGCTGCTGGCGTTGCAGAGCCTGGGGGCGGGCGCGGAGCCCAGACCCGATCAGCTGGCGCGGGCGGCGATCCTGTTGGATTTGGCGCTGGACCTGTCGCCGGGGGATGCGGAACTGTGGCGGTTGCGGAAGGAGTTGGCGGATCGGCAGGGTGATTCGGCGGGCGCGGCTGAGGCGCTGAAGCGGTATTGCGCTCTGCGCGGTGCAGACGATGCGGCGCAGCTGGAGCTGGTCCTCCGCGCGGTATCGCGGCACGAGACGCTGGATCGGCGGGTAGCGGCGGTGGAGAAAGTCCTGGATGGCCAGGCTGCCGGACAGTTCAGCAAGGCGCTGCGGTCGCGGCTGTCGTCGTACGCGGCGGCGGGCGAGCGTGAGATGGGCAACGCGGAGCGTTCGGCGAAGCTGCTTCAGGCGGCGCTGGACCTGGATCGGACGAATAAGGACGCGGTGCGGCAAACGTTGGACTTACTGATTCTCCGAGGGACGGATTTCGAAAAGATCGCGGACGCGACGGTGCATCTGGTGACGGCGGACCCGCTGGATGCGGGCGCCCGGCGCCGGTTGGCGGAGCTTTTGCTGTCGCAAGGGGCGTACGCGGCGGCGGCGGAGCAATTCTCGACGGCGCAGCTATTGGCGATGCAGAGGCCGGACGTGCGATTCGCCGCGGACTGGACGCTGAGTTTGGCTGCCAGCGGGAAGGCGGAGGAAGCGCTGGGGCTGCTGTCGGATCTGGAGGGCCTGGGTGAGGTGCCTCAGAGCGGGGGCGATGAGCAGGGGGAGCAAGGGCAGTCGCTGCGGCTGCCGATCGATCTGGAGTTGCTGCGGCTGGCGATCTACCGGCGCACGGGGCAGGCGGCGAAGGCGGAAGGGTGCTTCAGGCGGTTGGAGGCGGCGCTGGACACACGGATGAAAGCGGGCGATGGGAGGGCGGGTGCGGATCTGGAATGGCTGTCGCTGCTGTTCGATCAGAAGGTTCAGGTATCGATCCCTGCGTCCGGGGGCACGGTGGCAGGGAATAGCGCAGGAGAGCCGACGACGGTAGAGCGTCGATGGGCGGGTTGGCGTCGGCTGGCGGGGGGCGATTTGGAGGGGGCCAGGGCGGAGTTGGAGGCGCTGGCGGACGACCCGTTTGCGGTGTACGGGGTGGCGCGGGCGATGGGAGACGGTTCGAGCCCGGACCGGATCGAGCGGCTTCAAAGGGTGGTGGCGCTTAGCCCGGACAGCTTGGCGGGGTTGATGGCGGCGATCGACTTGGGGGGGGCTGGCGTGACGCCTAAGCCGTCGGCGGAAGGGGCGCGGCTGGCGAAGGTGGTCGGGTCGTGGCCGGCGAGGCTAGCCAGTCCGAACCCGTGGGAGAGGCCGTGGGTGAACCTGACGTTGACGGTGGACCCGGCCAGGTACGGGTACCTGGAGCCGATCGTCGCGCGGGTGGCGCTTCGTAATGCGACCGATATGCCGCTGGGCTTGGGGCCGGGGGGGTCGATCCCGTCGCGTGTGATCGTGTACGGTAAGTATCGCAATCCCGGGAAAGAGTCGGGGAGTATGTCGCCGATCGTGGTGGACCTGGGTCGGCGGCTACGGTTGCTTCCGCGCGAGACGGTGGAGGTGGAGGTTCGTTTGGATTACAGCGAGGTGGGGGCGCTTCTGACAATGAGCCCCCGCGAGATGATCAGCTTGGAGGCCACGGCGGTGCTGGACCCGCTGACGCTTCCGGCGGGAGCTGCGCCGATGGTCACGGGGCCGATGGGGACCACGGCGGGGGTGTTTCTGATCGAGCGGCGGGGTTTGCCGGCTGTCGAAGGGGAGGTGGATCGGCTGATCTCCGCGGCGACGAGTTCGGACGCGACGGAGCAGTTCCCGGCGGTGGCGAGGCTGGTGCTGGCGGCCTCAAGCGTGGGCCCATCGTCGTCGGCGGAGGCCAAGGCGACGGCGAGCAAAATAGCCGATGCTTTGAACCAGGCTTATGGGAAGCTCGATGCGGTGGGCCAAGCGTGGGTGTTGCGGTTTGTGCCCCCGGCTGGGCCCAGGGGTTCGATGTTCGACCCGATCCTGCAGCTGGCCAGCCGCAGCGACGAGGCGCTGGTCCGGGTGATGCATCTTTCGACGCAGGTGCGTGACCCGGCTTCTGCGGAGATGAACGCGGCGCTACGGCACGCGGATCGGCGTGTGGTGGGGTTCGCTGAGGCGTTGCGGAGCGGACTGGAGCAGGCGGCCCGTGGGGCGAAGCCTGCCACGGCCGCAGATAGGCCTCCGACGGTGAAATAAGAGTG
>JAJUHR010000455.1 GCA_029267795.1 Planctomycetota bacterium | reverse complement strand
GATATCGGCCAGAGGCTTGAGGACAAACCATCGCTCGTGCATGCGCGGGTGGGGGATCACCAGCTCGGCAGTGGTGATGACCTGTTGATTGTAGAGAAGCAAATCCAGGTCGAGCGTGCGGGGTCCCCAGGGGATGCGCTGGGGGTGAGGCGGGCGGCCGGCGGCGTGCTCGATGGCGGTCAGATGCGCGAGCAGCTCGATCGGGGGCAGGGCGGTTTCGAGGCGGGCGGCGGCGTTGAGGTACCGACCTTGGGGGATCGGGCCGACGGGGTTGGTCTCGTAGACCGGGCTAAAGGCGATCAGGCCTGTCGCGGGCAGCGATTCGAGTGCACGACGGGCTGCCCGGATGTGCCCGGCGCGGTCCCCGACGTTGGAGCCGAGCCCGATGTAAGTGGTTGCCCTTGCGTGTGCCATGACGTTGGGATTGTTGCGTGGCTGACGGGCTTGGGCAAACCTTAGAGGCGTTGGTTTCGTTTAGTAGGCAGGGCGACCTAAAATAAACCTCCGTGGGGAGCGTGGGGAAATCGCCTCCGCGAAGGGCCAGCCAGAGGCTCGAGGCGACATAGGAGCATTTTTCAGTGGCGCAAGCGACGGTAACGAGGCAAGGGCTAGACGTGGATGCGGCCGCCCGGCAATTGACTGGCGCGGATGCTACGCAAATCGTTCGCTGGGCTTCGGATACGTTCGGAGACGGCCTGGTGATGACCTCTAGCTTTGGCGCCCAGGCGGCGGTGATGCTTCACTTGGTCACCCGGGTAGTGCCAGGTATCCCCGTGATCTTCATCGACACGGGGTACCTGTTCCCGGAGACGTATCGATTTGCGGAAGAGCTAACCCAGCGGCTGCGGCTGAACTTGAAGGTGTACCAGCCTGTGCTCAGCCCAGCCCGCTACGAGGCCTTGCACGGCCGGCAGTGGGAGATGGGGGAACAGGGGTTGGCCGAATACAACCGGATGCGGAAGGTCGAGCCGATGCAACGGGCCTTGCGGGAGCTAAACGCCAGGGCGTGGCTGGCGGGGCTGCGCCGCCAGCAGACCGACTACCGCGCAGGCCTGCGTGTGGTGGAGTTCCAAGACGGCATCTACAAGGTGTACCCGATCCTGGAGTGGACCACGCGCGACGTGCACGAGTACCTCAAGAAGCACGACCTGCCGTACCACCCGCTTTACGAAAAGGGCTACCGGTCGATTGGGGACACACACTCGACGGAGCCGACGTTCGGGAGAGCCCCTGAGCGCGCGGGTCGATTCGGGGGCCTTAAGCAGGAATGCGGTTTGCACATCCCCACGAGCCGGGAAGAGGATCAGAGCCGGGCATCGAGCGACCTGTGATCGGCTGGGGTATTTCTGGGTGGGCCGTGGGCCCTGGGCGCTTCGGGGGTGCGTGCGTCGCGTAGCGGGATGTGGGGGCGTTATCGCTGCGGGTGGGCGGTGTGGTTCAAGATCAGGTTTCGGGGGGCGTGGATGGTCAAATCGTCGAGCAGCGATTTGGAGAACTCTGCTTCGACGAGGCTCAGGCCGTCGAGTCGTGATTGCAGTGTCGGCGGCCGGTGCACGTCCAAGGCCATGAATTGGTAGCGGTTTTCGGCGAGGAACCGACGGATGAGCTGAT
>JAJUHR010000176.1 GCA_029267795.1 Planctomycetota bacterium | reverse complement strand
TCGTTCATCGGCACAGAAATCCGGGCGAAGATCCTGAAGATCGACCAGGCCCGGCGGAACATCGTGATCAGCCGGCGGAAGCTGATCGAGGAGGAGCGGGTCGAGGCGCGCAAGCGGCTGCTGTCGACGCTCAAAGAGGGCGACTTGGTCACCGGCACGGTCAAGAACATCGCGGACTTCGGCGCGTTCATCGACCTGGGTGGGATCGACGGCTTGCTGCACATCACCGACATGAGCTGGGGGCGGGTCGCGCACCCCTCCGAGGTGGTCAAGATCGACCAGCAGGTCACGGTGAAGGTGCTGAACATCGACCTGGAGAAGGAGAAGATCGCCCTGGGGCTCAAGCAACTGGAAGCCAGCCCGTGGCAGGCGATCGAGACCAAGTACCCGCCGAACACGCGCGTCAAGGGCGTGGTGACGAACATCATGAGCTACGGCGCGTTCGTGAAGCTGGAGGAGGGCGTGGAGGGCCTGGTGCACATCTCGGAGATGAGCTGGACGCGGCGGGTCAACCACCCCAGCGAGCTGCTGAAGGTCGGCGACGAGGTCGAAGTCGTCGTCATGGACATCAACAAGGACAAGCAGGAGATCAGCCTCGGCATGAAGCAGACCGAGGTGAACCCGTGGGAGCTGGTGGCGGAGAAGTACCCGCCGGGCACCGTGATCGAGGGGAAGGTGCGGAACCTGACGTCGTACGGGGCGTTCGTGGAGATCGAGCCGGGGATCGACGGGCTGCTGCACGTGTCGGACCTGTCGTGGACCAAGAAGATCGCGCACCCCAACGAGCTGCTCAAGAAGGGGGACACGGTCAAGTGCGTGGTGCTGGAGGTGGACCAGGCCAAGCAGCGGGTGGCGCTGGGCCTGAAGCAAATGTACGAGGACCCGTGGAAGGACCAGATCCCCACGCACTACCAGCCGGGCATGATCGTCCAGGGCAAGGTGACCAAGATCACCAACTTCGGCGTGTTCGTGGAACTGGAGCCGGAGCTGGAGGGGCTGCTGCACATCTCGGAGCTGTCCGATCAGAAGGTGGAGGACCCGCACCAGATCGTGTCCGAGGGTCAGCAGGTCGAAGTGAAGATCCTGCGCGTGGACCTGGAAGAGCGGAAGATCGGCCTGTCGCTGAAGCGCGCCCAGTGGACCAGCGACACGGGCGGCGAAGCGGCCCCGCCCAGCGAACGCCAGCGGCCCGCGGTTGGCGGCTTAGGCGGCATGGGCGAACAGCACGGCGCCATGGGCACGGACAAGATCGTCTTCGGCCCCGGCGGTACCAAGACCAGCTAGAGGCGGTTTCACAACCCCCTCTCCCAGGTTGGGAGAGGGTTGGGGTGAGGGATGGGCCGGTGATTTTTTCGAAGGAATTTCCGGGGGGTTTCACCCCTCACCCAGCCTCTCCCTGGAGGGTTTCAAACCGGTTTTAAACAGATTTCTTTCCATCTTTGCTTCTTGAAACCCACGGTCGGCAACGCCGTGGTTTTTTCATCACGCCAGCAGTGAGGGGTCGGGGATGCTGGTGAAGCTGATCCGCATCGGGGCCGCCTGCGACACGCCGTGCATACCGCCGAAGTAAACCGTGTGCGACCCGAACCGCCGGTTGAGGCGGTCCATCACCCGCGCCAGCGCCAGGCGGTTGCGAGCCTGCGGGAATAGCGGCCCGGGGGCGCTGCGGTCGGGCACGAGGTCACCAAGGACCACGGCGACCTTCAGCGGCTTGGCGGTCAAGGCGCTACGAGGCCGACGCGCCCAGACCGCCTCGAACGCCTCGAGCAGCGTCAGCGTGTCTTGGCAGAGCTCAAAGGTTTGCTGGTCGCTCCACTTCGGGTGGTCCATGAACGAAAGGCGCACGTCCAGCTGGCCGGCCCAATATTGGAGGCTGCGCAGGCGCGCCGCGGCCTTGTGGAGCAACCGGATCAGGACCGCGCGGGCGTCCGTGTCGCGGCGGAGCTCGGGCGGCAGGACATGGGAGTGGCTGACGGTCTGGCGCCGTGTGGGCAGCTCGGGCAGGTCGTGCCCGCGCAGCCAATGCCACCAGTATTCGCCAACGACGCTCCCCCATGCCTCGCGGATCTGTTGCTTGTCCAAGGCGCACAATTGCTCGACGGTGTCGATGCCGCAGCGTCGCAGGCGACCCCGCATGGCGGCGGCGATGCCGGGCAGGTCGGTCAGGCCCAGGCCGTGGAGCCTGTGCGGCAGGTCCTGCGGGAGGACGACGGTCAGGCCGTCGGGCTTCTGCAGGTCGGTGGCGACCTTGGCGATGAAGCGGTTGGGGCCGACGCCGATCGAACAGCGGACGAATGGGCCGACACGGTCGCGCAGGGTCTGTTTGATCTGTCGGGCGATTCGCTCGGCGTGGTCGGGGCGGCGCTCCGGGCCCAAGAGCCGGCAGGACATCTCGTCGATGGAGTGGACGGTGTCGACGGGCAGGCGGGACTCGATCGCCTCGACGATGCGGTGGTGGTACTGCACGTAGAGGGCCGGCCGGGCCTCGACGACGTGGAGATCGGGGCACAGCCGCTGCGCCAGACCCACGGCGGTGCCGGTTCTGATCCCGAAGCGCTTGGCCTCATAACTGGCGGCGATGCAGCAGGTGGTGTCGGCGAGCACGGGGGCGACCGCGACGGGCCGGCCGCGGAGCCTCGGCTGCTCCTGCTGCTCGACCGAGGCGAAGTAGCTGTTCATGTCGATGAACAGGACGTTGAGCATCACGCCCCCTTTGTCCCCCTGCTCCCCCCTGCCGGCTTGCGATCAATTTTCTCCCCACTGCCCCGGCAATACCTTACAAAAACCTAACCATCAAGATAAGGCCCTCCCCAACCGGTGGCAGGTTGTTGAGGGAGAGGGGAGGCACTGGCGGGCAAGCCAGTAGCACCCAGCGGATGGTGTGAGAAAGGATTGAGGGGGTCGTGGGATTTGGTTTTTTTCACCCGCACTGGGCGCGGTGGCGCAGGTAGTGGTCGGCCAGGGTCATGGCCATCATCGCCTCGGCCATGGGGATGAACCGCGGCAGCAGGCAGGGGTCGTGGCGGCCCTTGGTGGAGATGGTCGTCGGCTCGCCGGCGCGGGTGACCGTGGGCTGTTCGATCGGCAGGGAGCTGGTGGGCTTGACGGCGCAGCGGAGGACGATCGGCATGCCGGAGGAGATCCCCCCGAGCATCCCGCCGTGACGGTTGGTGGCGGTGACAATCCGGCCGTCGCGGGCGAGGAAGAAGTCGTTGTTCTGGCTGCCGCGGGCGGTGGCGACGCCGAAGCCAGCGCCGTACTCGACGCCCAGGACCGCTGGCAGGCTGAACATGGCCTTGCCCAGGTCGGCCTTGAGCTTGTCGAACACGGGCTCGCCCCAGCCGGGGGGCACACCGGTGGCGACGATCTCCGCGATGCCGCCGATCGAATCGCCCTCGCGACGCACCTGTCCGATCAGCGCAACCATCTTTTCCGCAGCGACGGGATCGGGGCAGCGGACGATGTTGGACTCGACCTGGTCGAGGGTGACTGCGGCGGGGTCGGGGACGTTGGCCACGATATCGCCGATCTGGATGACGTACCCGACGACGCGGACCCCCCTGCCGGGCTCGGGTCCGATGTTCGCCAGCAGTTTCTTCGCCACGGCCCCGGCGGCGACGCGCACGGTGGTTTCGCGGGCGCTGGAGCGGCCGCCGCCGCGGTAATCGCGGAAGCCGAATTTGGCGTCGAAGGTGTAGTCCGCGTGGCCGGGGCGGTATTTGTCTCTGATCTCGGCGTAGTCAGCGGATCGTTGATCCTGGTTGCGGATCAGGATGGCGATCGGTGTGCCGGTGGTCCGGCCCTCAAAGACACCGGAAAGGATTTCGGCCTGGTCGGCTTCTTTCCGCTGAGTGGTGACTTTGGATTGACCGGGGCGGCGGCGATCCAGGTCGGGCTGGAGATCGGCTTCGGACAGCGGCATGCCGGGCGGTACGCCGTCGATGATCACCACGTAGCCCGGCCCATGGCTTTCGCCGGCGGTGGTCACCCGGAACAGTTGTCCGAAGCTGTTGCCCGCCATCGTAAGCACCCACTGCGCTTGACGTGCCCCCGTGTCGCGGATCAACGATCCAGGGGGGCGCGGTGATTCTAGGGCATTTTGCGTTCGGGTGTAGCGCAACGAGGCTTACTGAAGCGAGGGCGGGCGGGCGGTGCTGTTGGCCAGGGCCATGTGTCGAGCGACCAGGCGGGTCTTGAGCACGAGCACGGCGGCCTCGAGTTGCGGGTCGATGGCTTTGTCGAGGATCTGTTTGGCCGAAGGCGGGGTGGGGTCCGCGGGAGCGGGCTCGCTGTCCTGGTGCAGGACATCGATCTGCTGGCGGAATTCCAAGGCGTCGGCCACCTGCTTGGTGGTCATCCTAGCCTCCAGGTCCGGCTCGATGCCCCAGGCGCGTGCGCTAGGCTTGCGGTGGATGATGCGGCCCTTGGGCAGACGGTAGTACTGGGTAGTGAGCTTGAGGTACGCGGTTTCCCCTGTGAGCGGGAACAGGTCCTGGACGGAGCCCTTGCCGAAGCTGCGCGTGCCGATGACCAGGGCCCGGTGGTAGTCCTGCAGGGCGCCGGCGACGATTTCCGAAGCGCTGGCGGAGCCCTCGTTAACCAGGACCACCACGGGAAAGAACGGGTAGGTGTGGTCGGCCCGGGCGCGGAACTGGCTGATGCCGCCGCCGTCGGGTCCGACGGTGGAGACGATCGTGCCGGAGGAGAGGAACCGGTCGGCGACCTCGACGGCCGAGCTGAGCAGCCCGCCGGGGTTAAACCGCAGGTCCAGGATCAGGGCCTCGACCCCGCCTTCTCCCTCCATTTGATTAATGGCGCGGTC
>JAJUHR010000051.1 GCA_029267795.1 Planctomycetota bacterium | reverse complement strand
GGTTCATTGCAGATACTTGTGTGGAGAACCTCGGAGCACAGAAGTGGCTAACCAGAAGAGCGCTAAAAGCAAATCCAAAACCAAGCAAAAGCCCAAGACCACAGGCCAAAATCCCGCCGCTCGCAACAAACCCTCGACCGCCAAGGCCAAGTCGACGGCGAACCTCAAGCGGGCGGAAAGCCCTGCGGCCGTGAACAAGACCGTGAAAGTCTTGGGCAAGCCAGGCGGATCCACTTCCGCCGTCAAGCCCGGGAGTAAGACGACCACCCCTGCTGCAGCGGATAACGGCTCCATGAAAACCGAAAAGCCCACCGGAAGTTCACCCCGCATCGCTCCCCAAGCTTCGGGGATCAAGGGCAGTAGCGCACGACCTATCGCACCCGCGCGCCCCGCGGCCCCGTCCAAGCCCCATCCAAGCCCAGCGGTCAAGGAGCCCCCGCTGCAAGAGCCACCCACGGAAGAGCAGCTCCGCAAAGTGAAGACCGGCCTGACCAAGAAGGATATCGATCATTTCCGCCAGCTCTTGCTGCAGAAGCGTGCCGAAATCGTCGGCGATGTCACGTCAATGGAAGTCGACGCCCGCAAGCAACACTCAGGCGGCAACCTGTCCAACATGCCCGTGCATATGGCGGACGTGGGATCGGACAACTACGAGCAGGAGTTCACGCTCGGCTTGGTCGAATCGGAACGCAAGTTGATCCGAGAGATCGACGCGGCGCTGTTGAGGATCCAAAACGGCACGTACGGTGTGTGCCTCGAACGCGGCGTTCCGATTGGAAAGGCACGGCTCGAAGCCAAACCTTGGGCTAAGTACTGCATCGAGGTGGCGCGCGAGCGCGAACGGCGTGGGGAGTTTTCGAGCTGATCTACTACTCAATCCGTAGCGCGTAGCTGGACGTGTGCCATAGGCTTGTCAGCCAGCGTTAAGCGGTTCAGGTTGGGCGCTGGCGGCCTAGACGCCAGTGGCGCCCTTAGGCACCAGAGGAAAGGTTGACGTGCCCTCCGCCCGCACGCTCAACCGATCTGAACGGCTTCGTGGCGGTCTCGTTTCTTGGCCCGATCCGTTCGCGGATACGCCCCGTTTTTCCAATCGCAACCCCCCGCGCTCTCCGATGACCGACCCCCTACTAATCAAGCCCATGCCCCCTGCTCAGAAGGCTCCCCAGCGGGGCTGTGGCTGTGGCGGCCCTGATGCTGCGCGCCTGTGGATTCGTTGCGTCCGGCTGTTTGTCATCACAACGCTTTTGGTGCTAGCGGCTGACTTATTGGTTAAGAACCTGGCGTTCAGGTACGTAGCGGGCGAGCCGGTGATGGTATCGCCGCCCGATATCGCGGATGGTGAAGAAGTCGTCCCGCCGCACGACCCAATCGTTGTGGTTCCCCACGTGCTGAGCCTAAGGCTGAGGACCAACACCGGGGCGGTCTTCGGTTTAGGCAAGGGCAAGCAGTGGTTCTTTGAGCTGGTGAGCGTGGTAGCGGTGGGGATGATCGCCGCGTACGTCTGGAGGCATCGGTCCGGGCCGTGGGTTCAATACTTGGCGTTGGGTTTGGTCTGCGGGGGGGCGCTAGGGAATCTCTACGATCGAGTGCGGTTCCACGCGGTCAGAGACATGTTCTGGCTGTTTCCGACTACAGGCCTTTGGCCTTGGATCTTCAACCTGGCCGATGCGGCCCTGATGGTGGGGGTGTTTCTGCTGCTGTTCGTCACCCAGTTCGGCAGCAAGCCGCCACCAACCTGCGGAACAGGCCCGCGCTAAGCCCTCCCTCGCCGCCACGTTCCGGATGCCACTGAACGCCGATGCAGAACCGCTTCGCCGGGTCGTCGATCGCCTCGATCACCCCGTCCGGTGCTGTGGCCACGACGCGAAGGGCGCCCGGGTCCACCACGGCCTGGTGATGGTTCGATACAACGGCCTGGGTAGGTTCAGGGGCTTGTTCTGCCCACACCGCGGAGGCATCGACACAAGCCCGCACCGGGTGGCGGTTGTCGCTTTGGTGCACCTCGGCATGCTCGAGGGTATCGGGCAGGTGCTGATTCAACCGCCCGCCAGCATGCAGGGCCATCAGTTGCATGCCGAGGCAGATCCCGAGCAGGGGTTTATCCGGACCGGCTCGCCAGCACGAGAGCAGGGCGAGTTCGAACTCCTGCCGCCGCGGGTCCATGGGGCGCGCCCGTGGATGGGTTGGGCAGCCGAAGGGTTCGGTCCGCACGTCTCGCCCGCCGGTGAGGATCAGGCCGTCGCACCGCTGGACGTATGAGTGGACCTGCTCCAACTCGTGGGGCAGCAGGATCGGGCACCCACCCGCAGCAGCGACGGCGCGGCTATATGCCAACGCCGATTCGTATCGCCCCGACGAGGCGCTGCCATCTCGGTAGTCCACGGTAATGCCAATAGTCGGTCGCATCGGTCGGTTTTGCCTCGAGGGATCAAAAGCCATCCATCTTACCGCTCTTATCAAACCAGCCTAACACGAGGGCATCAAAGCTCGAATATAACCTTCCGCTGGCACCGAAGCACGGTGGTCCTAAGCGGCTCTAAGTGGCTCATTTTTCGGTCCTTAGTCGTGTTCTCTTCTACTGCGCTGGGGAAAAGCGCAGAAGTTTTCTGGTGAGTTTGCTCATCTCAGATCCTGGGTTATCGGTTGTGTTGGAGGCAGTAGTTTTAACACTGAAGGGAGACAAGGTATGAGAGCGTTTGTTGCGGGTTTGGCGGGGTTGTTCATTTCCGCTTCGCTGGCGCAGGGTGCCACGGTCCTGGCCCCGGGGTCGACGTGGGAGTACACCTTCACCAATCCAACAGGCAGTTCCACGTGGAACACCACCACGGGTGTGGGCGGGATTTGGTCATCGGGGGCTGCCCCGTTCTCCAACGTCGGCAGTGGGGATTTTGCGGCCGCCACGGTCTGGCCCGCTGATGGGGGCGACGGCGATGACTTGTGGCTCCGCACCAGCATCGACCTGTGCCACTACGACCTGTCGTCGATCCATTGGGACCTGGGCGTGGACAACGGCTTTAAGCTTTATGCGAACGGGACCCTCGTCGCCTCGGCCAATGCCGAAGGCTTCACGTTCCGCTGGGAGTACGGCGGAGGCTTCGGCGCCGCCCTGGTGCCGGGCATGAACGTGATCGCGGTGGCGCTTGAAGACCACGGGGGCCTGACGGCATTCGACATGCAGATCACCGGCGACCCCTCCACCGTGCCCTGCCACACCATCCCGCTCCCCGGTGCAGCCTGGATGGTCGGCGCCCTGATGAGCGGCCTGGGCATGGTGCGGGTGGCCCGACGCAAGTAATCGCGGTAACCACGGCGTCCGATCGTTTTGCGTACACCCTCGGCCTGCGGGCTGGGGGTTTTTCTTTGACCGCGGGTGGTGTGAGCCGATCCTGCTGAGGTATTTTCGATGATCGGCTCTGCTAAAATGCCTGCGATCGAAGGTCGATCGGGGTTTTCAGCATGGGTTGGGCCTACCAGCAATGTATCGATCCGGACTGCGCCGCCACGTTCTCCGTGGAACAGGTGCTGATGTCCTGCCCCCGGTGTGCGGCGGCGGGGGAAAGCTCGCTGCTGGACATCCGCTACGACTGGTCGCGGGCTGTGGTGCCCAAGTCGTTAAGCGGGTTCGAGCACCGGTGGATGACCAAGGGGGAGCACGGGCCCGGGGCGATGGATTTTTCCGGGGTCTGGCGGTTCCGCGAGCTGCTGGCGTTCTACCGCAGCGAGGCCGACATCGTCACGATCGGCGAAGGACGCACCAACCTGCAGGACGCGCGCCTGCTGGCCCCCCAGATCGGCCTGAAGCCCGGGCGGTTGTTCCTGCAATACGAGGGCCTGAACCCCTCAGGCTCGTTCAAAGACAACGGTATGACCGCGGCATTCACCCACGCCCGGATGGTCGGGGCCACCCGCGTCGCCTGCGCCTCGACCGGCAACACCTCCGCCAGCCTGGCGATGTTCGCGTCGCTGTGCGGCAACGGAACGACCGGCATCGTGTTCATCGGCTCGGGCAAGATCGCCTACGGCAAGCTCAGCCAGGCGCTCGATTACGGGGCCCGCACGCTACAAATCCAGGGCGATTTTGACGCGTGCCTGCGCCGCGTACGTCAGGTGGCGGTCGACCGGCCGGAGTTGGGCATTTACCTGATGAACAGCGTCAACCCGTTCCGCCTGGAGGGTCAAAAGGCGATCATGTACCGCGTGCTGGAGGCGCTGGACTGGGAGGTGCCTGACTGGATCGTCGTGCCGGGGGGAAACTTGGGCAACTGCTCGGCTTTCGGCAAGGCCTTCGCGGAGCTGAAAGACCTCGGCCTGATCCAGCGGGTCCCGCGTCTGGCGGTGATCCAGGCTCAGGGCGCCAACCCCTTGTACGAGCTCTATACGCAGCGCGGCCTGCGGTGGAACGGCGGGCGTTACGACCTGGAGAAGATCAAGTCCTACTACCGCGAAATGGAAGCTCAGAACCGCCACGCCCACACCATCGCCAGCGCGATCGAGATCGGCCGGCCCGTGAACCTGCCTAAGGCGCTGCGGGCGCTGTCCATCATGGACGGCGTGGTCCGCCAGGTCGATGACGACACAATCCTGGAGCACAAAGCGATGGTGGGCATCTACGGCTTTGGGTGCGAGCCGGCCAGTGCCGCCTCCGTCGCTGGAGCGCACCTGCTGGTGGACGAGGGCGTGATCGACAGGAACGACCGCGTCGTGTGCATCCTGACGGGGCACGTGCTGAAAGACCCCGACGCGACGGTCAAGTACCACACCGGGATCGACATGAAAGCGGTGCAGGACCAGGCCCCGCGCAGCGAGCCGAAGGGAGCGCTGGCGAACCGCCCGATCCCCGTGCCGGACGATCTGGATGCGATCATCGAGGCGATCGGTGCTGTTCCGCAGCGGATCACGACCCCGCCGTCCCCGCCCCCGGCGAAAGACCCCCTGCGGCATGTGCCCGTCAGCGAATACTGACCCGCAGCGACACGCGGTATCATCTTGGTCACGATGATCGCGCGGCTTCAAGGCGTGCTGGCCGAGCTCGACGCTTCGGGGGCCCTGATCGGTGCCGAAGGCGGGTTGACCTACCGAGTGCTTTTGCCCGCTTACACGGCGGGTCGGCTGGGAGGATCGATCGGCCAGCGGGTCGACCTGCACACCCTGTATTACATCGAATCACAAAACCAGGGAGCGACGCTGCTGCCCCGGCTGGTGGGGTTCCTGACGCCTCAAGACCGGGATTTCTTCGAGCTATTCACCACCTGTAAGGGGATCGGCAACCGCCGGGCGCTACGAGCGATGGCCGTCGCCACCGAACAGTTGGCTGCCGCGATCGCCGACCGTGACCTGGCCACCCTGCAGAGCCTGCCGGAGATCGGCCGACGGATGGCGGAGACCATCGTCGCCACGCTGCACGGCAAGGTCGATCATTTTCTGGTCAGCAGGTCTTTCGCGGTCGCGGCCGGTTCATCGCAAGGTCACGAGACGTCGCAGCGACAGGGTTCAGTGTATGGGAATCTCGCCCGCGAGGGTTTGGAGGTGCTCCTGCAACTCGGGGAGAATCGATTGCAGGCTGTGACTTGGATCGATCAAGCGATGCGGGATGAGAAAGATCGACCGCAGAGCGTTCAGGACCTCGTGGCGCGGGTCTACCGGCTCAAGGCTGGTGGGTGAAGCGGAGCGATCGGCAAGGTTGTCGATCGTTTTTCGTTTGGGTGTGTTGCGATGAGGCCCGGGGCTGTAGTGGAGCGAAGCGGCACCACAGCCACGCAGTAAATGCCGGGGCACCGCTCCGCTCTGCCCCAGCCACCCCCGGGTGGTGGCACGCGTCGCAGTCCGGTGTGCTTCAGTGCGGCAGAGGGAACCGGTCGCAGAGTTCCGCAACCTGCTGGCGGACTTTCTTGACCACGTGCTCGTCGCCGCGGCTGGCCAACACCTGGTCGATCCAGTCGGCGATTTGGGCCATATGGGGTTCGGTGAGTCCGCGCGTGGTTGTTGCGGGTGTGCCCAGGCGCAGGCCGCTGGTGACGCGAGGCGGGCGGGGGTCGTTGGGGATGCCGTTCTTGTTGGTGATCATCCCCGCGGCTTCCAGCCACTTTTCCGCGTCGGCGCCGGTAAGGTTTTCGTCGCGTCGCCTTAAATCCACGAGCATGAGGTGGTTGTCGGTGCCCCCGCTGACCAGACGGTAGCCCTTGGTCATCAGCGCCGCGGCCAGGGCCTTGGCGTTGTGGACGACTTGGCGTGCGTAGACCTTGAACGCGGGCTGCAGGGCCTCACCGAAGCACACGGCCTTGGCGGCGATCACGTGCATCAGCGGCCCGCCCTGGATGCCGGGGAACACGGCCTTGTCGATCTTCTTGGCGATCTCCGGGTCGTCGGTCATGATCATCCCGCCGCGGGGCCCGCGCAGCGTCTTGTGCGTGGTGGTCGTCACGACGTGGGAGTGCGGGAACGGCGAGGGGTGCTCCCCGGCGGCGACGAGGCCGGCGATGTGGGCGATGTCGGCCATAAGGATGGCGCCGCACTCGTCGGCGATTTGCCGGAAGCGGGCGAAGTCGATCGTCCGGGGGTAGGCCGAATAGCCGCAGAGGATCATCTTGGGACGGTGTTCGAGGCAGAGTCGTCGCGTCGCGTCGAAGTCGATCTGCTCGTAATCGGTGGCCGTCAGGTCGTAGCGGAGCGGGTAATGCACGGGCTTGAAGTATCGGCCGGAAAAGTTGAGCTTCATCCCGTGGCTGAGGTGGCCGCCATCGGAGAGCACCAGGCTGGCGAAGGTGTCGCCCGGTTCGAGCAGGGCGAAGAACACGGCGGTGTTCGCCTGGGCGCCGGAGTGGGGCTGAACGTTGACGAACTGGCAACCAAAGAGTTCCTTGGCACGCTGGCGGGCCAGGTCTTCCACACCGTCGACGAACTGGCAGCCGCCGTAGTACCGGGCCGCGGGGTAGCCCTCGGCGTACTTGTTCGTCAGGCACGTGCCCATCGCGGCCATGACCGCGGAGCTGGCGTGGTTCTCGCTGGCGATCAGCTCGAGCGTGCTGTGCTGGCGCTGCTGCTCGGATTGGATCAGCGACCAGACCTGCGGATCGCATTCCTGCAAAGAGTCGGTTTTCGCAGCGGTCTGACCGGTCGGATAGATCGTCTTGGGCAAGGTCGTGTCTCCCAGGCGGCCCCCGATCGTTGTCTGCCGGTGTCCTCCGCGCAGCGGGGCCGGGAATCATCATAGGCTGCCGGGAAGCGATCTGCAGCCGAGGCGGGCGGGGCTTCATCCACCTCGGCGCTGCGGCGCTGCTACAATACCAGACTTTGCACGAGACCGAGCGCCCGGTCCCCACCCTTAGCCGACAGAGGCGAATATTCGGATACGCGCGGGAGCCGGGCGGCGGTCTAGCAGTACCGCAGGAGATTCCAGTGAGCAGTCGCAGAGAGAGTCGTCTCAACGTGGCCATCGTGGGCGCCACGGGAGCCGTGGGCCATGAGTTCCTGAACGTCCTGGAGCAGCGGGACTTCCCGGTCGGGCAGTTGAAACTGCTGGCCAGCGCCCGCAGCGCCGGCAAAGCGGTGCCCTTCCGCGGCCGGACGTACATGGTCGAAGAACTGACCGAGGACAGCTTTAAAGGGATCGACTTGGCCCTGTTCAGCGCCGGCGGGCCGATCAGCAAGAAGTTCGCGCCGATCGCGGCGGACGCGGGGGCCACGGTGGTGGACAACAGCTCCGCGTTTCGGATGACCGAGGGGGTGCCGCTGGTCGTACCGGAGGTGAACCCGAACGCGCTGGGCGGCTTGAAGCTGGGGCAGGGCAAGGGGGCGATCATCGCCAACCCCAACTGTTCGACGATCATCATGCTCGTACCGGTGACGCCGATCCACCGGGCGGCGCGGGTCAAGCGGATGGTGATTAGCACGTACCAGGCGGCCAGCGGGGCCGGAGCCGCGGCGATGGCGGAGCTGGAGCATCAGACGCGCGAGGTGCTGGCGGGCAAGCCCCCGACCTGCAGGGTGTTCGCCCAGCAGTACGCGTTCAACCTGTTCAGCCACAACTCGGAGATGCAGCCGAACGGCTACAACACCGAAGAGATGAAGCTCGTGCGCGAGACGCACAAGATCTGGGGCCAGACCGGGCCGGAGAAGGTGGCGATCACCGCGACCTGCGTGCGGGTGCCGGTGATGCGGGCCCACGCCGAGAGCATCAACCTGACGCTGGAGAAGCCGCTGGGTGCCGAGGAGGCCGAGGCGATCCTGCGGCAGGCCCCGGGGGTGGCGATCATCAACGACCTCCAGCGCAACCGGTTCCCGACGCCGCTGGACGCCACCGGGCGGGACGAGGTGTTCGTCGGCCGGATCCGCAAGGACATCAGCCAGAACGGCACCGGGGGCGGGCTGGACCTGTTCGTGTGCGGCGACCAGCTCCGCAAGGGGGCTGCCCTGAACGCGGTGCAGATCGCTGAGCTTCTGCTGTGACGAGGCGGCGCGCAGCCGCTTAGGGCGGTGGTTCCATCCGATTGGTGCTTCTCTTTCTGGCCGCGACGCGCCGCGCAGGCCGCGCCGAGGTCCGGGAATTTCAACGTAGACACATCTGACAGGGGACCGAACCTTCGCCTCGTACCCGGGCGGTGGGTGGCGCGGAAAGTTTGCCGTTCGCCAGTGCCGATGATTAGAGGAAATGATCCAAGGATTGGACGGACTGCGGGCGATCGCCTTTGGGCTGGTGTTTCTGTTCCATCGGGGCCACTTGCGCTGCGGCTGGTTTGGGGTGCAGTTGTTCTTTGTGCTGTCGGGGTTCCTGATCACGAGGATCCTGCTGCGGTCCAAGGGGGTCGATGAGCCGCGACGATACTTCACTGTGTTTTACGGTCGCCGGGTGCTGCGGATTTTCCCGGTCTATTACCTGTACCTGTTTACGATGGAGGGCGTGTACTGGGCGGTGACGGGTCTGGGGTTGACGCCGGGTGAACCGCTGGCGTGTTTTCACAACCAGTGGGGTTATGGGCTGACGTACACGATGGATTTTTTCCACAGCTCGTCGGGTTATGTGTTCACCCGGCTGCTGTCGCACTTCTGGTCGCTGGCGGTGGAGGAGCAGTTCTACCTGTTGTGGCCGCTGGTGATCTGGCTGGTGCCCGAGCGGCACATGAATCGCTTTTTGTGGGGGGTGGTGGCGGCTGGACCCGCGTTGAGGTTTGCCACCCTGCGTATTCACGGCGTCGAGGGCATCGGGACGTGGATATATTGGGACACGTCGCTGGCGCTGTACGTCCTGCCGTGGTCGC
>JAJUHR010000389.1 GCA_029267795.1 Planctomycetota bacterium | reverse complement strand
GGCACCGTGTCGGGGGTCCCCGTGTAATACGCCACGTGCAGCCGCAGGATCGACCCCGGCGCGTTTTCGGGCATCGAAAGATCGCGGTAGATCCGGCTGAGGTACTGTTCGGTGCCCAGGGCCTCGAGCTCCTCGCGCGACAGGCGAGGGTCCTCGCGCACCATCGTCCAGTTCCCCAGTTGCTTCGGCAGCGGCCACAGCGGTTCGCGCATCGGCACGGGCTGCTTGATGAGCACCACGCGTGTGGCCTGGACCACCCCGTTGAGCCCCAGCGTGGCGACGATCAGCACGCCCAAGGCCACGCCCATCGGCACGCCCCGGGTGGAGCCCTTGGTTGAAGCGGCCCTCTCCCCAACCACCGACCGCCCCAGGAACCACCCGCCGGCCCCCAGCCCCGCCAGCGTCATGGCGGACAACGCCCACACCGGCGCCCCGCCGACGCGGCCGCCGAGCACCGCGTCAGGCCGGAGGATCGCCAGCAACAACCCGAACTGCAGGCCGATCAGCGCGGTCATCCCACCGCCGAACAGCAGCCCCCGAAGGACCCATCGCCGATCCGGGAATTCCCGCTCCGCGGACCAGGCCTGTTGCATCGCGGGGGGCGGTGACGGCGGCCCGGCAGGGGGATCCTCCGGCTCGTGGGTGACCAAGTGATCCAGGACCCATCCGACCAGCAAGAAGAGCCCCGCGGCCGGCAACAACATCAGCATCCCGATGAAGACGTGGAAATCGCCGCGGGCCAGCTCCCTGTTCATCACGAACAGGACCCCCAATGTGGAAACCCGGCCCACGTTGATCGCCACCGCGATCGGGACCGTTAGCACTAGCATCACCAACCGGTGCCACCAGGGCCGATCGACCAGGTAGGCGATCGCGGCCCCCAAGGCGACGAACGCCATGAGCATCCGCAACCCCGAGCACGCCTCGGCCACATTCAGGGCTTCGGAGACCCATCGGCCGTCACGCATGAAGGTCAGTTTGATCGTGGACCCCTCGACGGACGCGTCGTATCCGAGCACTTGCATGACGATGGTGGCCGCATTCGCCGCGATCAGTTGCAGCCGCCAGGCGATCTGCTCCCACAGCCGGTCGGAGATCTTGACTCCCAACGCGAGGTAGAGGATCGGGAACCACAGGACCCGCATCCTCGCCGGCCCCTGCAAAAACAGCACCAGGCCGAAAAGGCCCAGGATCATGCTGTACCCTTGGAACATGTCGTTGCGGCCGGGGTAGATCCACCACGCGAAACTGAACAGCCCCAAAAATAACAGGGCCAAACCCGGCCAGTACACCCGGGACGGCACCGTCGCCAGGCGGTCGCGGTTTTTGTAGATGAAGTAGGCGCTGATCGCCGGCACCACCAGGGCGTGCGACCAGTCCCCGCTGACCTTCAGAGTCAGCACTTGGCGCAGCGCCTCGCCCCACCGGCCCGTGGGCGCTTCAGCGGCAATGAAAAACATTCGATAGAGAAAGTTGCGGTGGAGCAGCGCGAACAGCACGCCCAGACCCGCCGCCCACCACAGGCCCCAGCGGGGCAGCTGCGCCCTGTGCAACCCCTCGGAGCCCAGGCTCGTCACGTTGCCACTCATCCCGTTCCCACCCCAAGGCGATAAGCGCACGGCCGTCCTACTTTAGGACGGCGTGCACGCTGTCGTCACTCGCTTGCCGCGGGCAGGCGTTACGAAAAGGTGGTTTCTCTTCTTCCTCAACCCGCCGCGTCAAACCGTGATCGGGCCTGGGGCGCATCAATCGACGTTGCGCGTCTGGATAGGCCCAAACACGTCGGTGCTGAAGTTGCGGTCCAGCACGAAGCCAAAGCCGTAGGACATCCGCAGGCCGTTGCGGATGACCGCCAGGGGCGTGGCCACGAGGCTGGTACCGATGTTAATCGTGTCGTTGGTCTTCAAATAAAAGTCCGGCTGCGTCCCCTCGAAAATGGCCCGCAGGTTCAGCCGGACGATCGCCTCCTGGTCGTTGCCGACCCGTCGGATCAGGTCCACGCGTTCCGGGATTGCCAGTTGGGAGACGTTGCCGGCAGCAAAGATCAGCTGCTTGAGCGTTAGGTCGCGGTCGCCGGGCAGCGCGTAGGTGCCCGGGCGAGAGATCGCCCCGCCGATGTAGACGTTGCCCAAGGTCGGAGGAGGTACGCGGATGATATCCCCAGGCCGGACCACGATGTTGTAGCGCATATCCCCATCCAGGAGCTTGTCGTACGGGATCCGGATGAT
>JAJUHR010000334.1 GCA_029267795.1 Planctomycetota bacterium | reverse complement strand
TCCTCGCTGGGGAATTGACGCAGCAACCGCCCGCCCTGATCGAAGATCGGCGCCACGCGCGCCACCAATCCGACCAGCGCCAGGCCGGCAACAAACAGCTTGAACCCCAGGCCGCCTTGGTCTTGGTTTTGATTCATACCGGTCATACTCACCTCTGCAGCGCTTTCTTCGGAGCCCCACCAACATCTGGTCCGAACCCCTATTCCCGAAGTCGCCGTATCGCAGCCCGGGGCGTTTCGGGGGGGGTTCCGGGGGCCGGGGGTCGGGGATTCCGGGGGGGCTCACGCCATACGCGCCAGCAGGTAAACGCCGATCATAATCAGCACCGTGCCGACGATCTTGCTCGGCGTATACACCTCGCCAAAGAACACCACCGAAGCCCCCGCCACGATCACCAGCCCCAGGCTAGTCATGATCGGGTACGCCACGCTCAGGTCGAACCCCGACAGCGCGTACGTGTACGCCCCCAGCGCCAACGCGAACGAGACCACCCCCAGATACAGGAACGGCTCGGCCACCGCCTGCCCGAAGAAATTCCCGCCCTGCCCCGGGTGGATCTGACGCACCCCGGCCTTGATGAAAATATTGGCGCTGGCGTTCAGCACCATCCCCAGCACTAACGCGCACCAGCGGATCACAGCTCCGTCCATATTCTTGATTCTTTCGCCCGGTTGTCCGACCGTCACAGCTTCAACCGCTTGAACACACGCTCCGGCACCCGCTTGATGATCGCCATGATCCCCCGCCAAAACCACGGCGTGTAAACCTCGTCCCTGCGACACTCGATTGCACGGCGGATGTCCCGCGCCACGCGCTGCGGGCTGGCGACCAGGGGCGACCCGGGCTTGAGCAACCCCCACGTTATCGCCGTGTCCACGAACCCGGGCTTGACCGTCACCACGTGCACCCCCGCGGGGTACAGCCGGTTCCGCAGCCCTTGCAGGTACGCCGTCAGCGCCGCCTTGGACGACCCGTACACGAAGTTGCTCTGCCGCCCGCGGTCCCCCGCCACCGACGACACCGCACAGACCCACTTGCCCTCCGACGGCTTCAGCCGCCGGGCCGCCTCACTCAGGACCGACACGCACGAGGTGTAGTTCACGTCGATCATCCGCCGGGCGACCGCGAAATCCCGCTCCGCCTCCTCCTGCGACGCCATGTCCCCGTAACAGAGGATCACCCCCTCCAACCCCCCGTCGCTCCCACAACGATCCAGCATCGCCCCGTGCCCCGCGAAGTCCAGCGCATCGAACCGCTCCACCGCCACCTGCGCCCCGTAACGGATGCGCAAATCCGCCGCGAGCGCCTCCGCCTCCTCCACATCCCGCCCCGCAAGCACCAGGGCCTTACCCGCCCGGGCCATCTCGTGCGCCACAGCGGACCCGATGCCGGAACTCGGCCCCAGGATCAGCACCTTCCCGCTCATGTTCGCTCCACCAGCCCCACCCGCCGCCCCAGCGACGACGCGATCCGCTGCTGCGGGTCCAGTTGGCGCTTGATCTCTCGGAACCGCGGCACGTTCGGGTACATCGCCGCGCACTTTTCCGCGTTCAGGCACGCGTCCTTGGCCAGGTACACCCGCCCGCCGTGCTCCAGCACGATGCGGTCCAGCTCGTCGGTGAACCGCAGCAGGTCCGCCCCGGTGTAGGGAATGTCCAGCGCCAGCGTGTGCCCCGGAAATGGGAACGACAGCAACCCCTCGTTGCCCAACCCGAACGACTTGAGCACCGCCAGGAACGACGCCCGCCCCGTGGCCGCAAAACGCTCCAGCAGGCGGATCAACCCCTGCCGGCTGCTCTTCGGCGGAAACGCCGCCTGGTACTGCACGAACCCGCGATTCCCGTAGATGCGGTTCCAGTGCAGGATCGAATCGAGCGGATAAAAAAACGGGTCGTAGTGCACAACCGCCCCTTCACGCGTCGGGTGTCGGCGGTAATACACGTTGTTGAACGCCCGCACGCTCGCCGGCCTGAGCACCCACGGGGGCAGCGCAAACGGCACCTTCTTGCGCGGCGGCCGGTGCACCA
Source organism: Planctomycetota bacterium (assembly GCA_029267795.1). Classification (GTDB taxonomy): domain Bacteria; phylum Planctomycetota; class Phycisphaerae; order Phycisphaerales; family Phycisphaeraceae; genus JAJUHR01. The sequence continues at coordinate 689 of JAJUHR010000334.1, read as the reverse complement.
CCAACGGATCGCGCCGCAGCCTCTCCGGAAGGTCCGCCCGCCGAGCGGGATTGCCCCGGATCAACACCGACCTACCCAGCGACTTCCCCGACGCCAGGCAGTCGATCCACGCCACCGAATAGCGGTACCCCGCGTCCGAGCTTAGAAACGCGTCCAGGGCTTCATCCAGGTCCTGCGCCCGACGGTAGTCCACGCGCAGATACGCCGTCTCGATCGGCGCCAAACGCAACCGGGCGCTCATGATCACCCCCGTCAGCCCCATCCCCCCCACGGTGGCCCAGAACACCTCGGGGTGTTGCGTGCGGGAACAGGTCAGCGTCTGGCCGGCAGGGGTCAGCAGCCGCACCTCGTCCACGAACGAAGCAAACGAGCCATCCCGGTGGTGATTCTTGCCGTGCACGTCCGCCGCGATCGCCCCGCCAACGGTCAGGTACTTCGTCCCCGGCGTCACCGCCGGGAAAAAACCCCGTGGCACGAACACCTCCAGCAGGTCCGTAAACGTGACCCCAGCCTCGCACTCGACCGCCCCGTTGCTCGGATCAAACGCCACGAACCGGTTCAACCGCTCGTGCAGGATCACCCCGCCGCCTTGATTCAGCGCCGCGTCCCCATAGCTGCGGCCCAGCCCGCGCGAGATGTAATCCCGCACCCCCCCGCTCGCCAGGATCTCCCCCAGCTCGCGGCGCTTC
>JAJUHR010000355.1 GCA_029267795.1 Planctomycetota bacterium | reverse complement strand
GGGGGTGCAAGGCACCGGGTTCAGTACTGCCTGCGCTGTCGGGCGGGCGGGATATTTAATTGTTTGCGGTATTTCGCGACCGTGCGGCGGGCGATGTCGATGCCGTGCTCGGAGAGCTTGTCGGCCAGTTGATCGTCGCTGAGCGGGTTGGACTTGTCCTCCTCGGTGATGATCTGCTCGAGCTTGGCCTGGATGGCGGACCAGCTGACCTCGTCGCCGGACTCGGTCTGGGTGCCGCCGGAGAAGAACATCCGCAGCGGGAAGATGCCGCGGGGCGTCTGGATGTACTTCTCGCTGACCGCCCGGCTGATGGTGGCGACGTGCACGCCGAGTTGGTCGGCGACCTGGGTCATGGGCAAGGGCTTGAGGTATTGCGGGCCCTGATCGAAGAAGTCGCGCTGGGCGTTGACCACGACCTGGATCACCCGCAGCAGCGTGCTGTGGCGCTGCTGGATGGCGTCGATGAGCCAGCGGGCGGAGCGGAGGTTGTTCTCAACAAACTGGCGGGTCGAGCGGTCGAGCTTCTGGTCCCGCGCCATCCTGAGGTAACGTGAGTTGATCTGGACGTTGGGCAGGCGGTCGTGGGTGAGGCGGGCCACGTACCGATCCTGGCCCTCGTCGTATTCGACCACCGCGTCGGGCGTGATGGTCTGGGGGCGGTCTTCGATCAGCAGTCGACCCGGGTGAGGGTGGAACTGTCGCAGATTGGCGATCGCCTGCTTGATGCGTTCCAAGGGCAGGCCCGTGGCTTTGGCGATCTGGGGCAGGCGGTTGGCGTTGATGTCTTTGAGGTAGTCGCTGACGAGTAGTCGCTCGACGGATAAGTCCACCGCTGCACTGTCGGGGTGGCGAGCGGGTGGCGTGCCAGCGGAGACACCGGGGGCGTGGGCACGGGCCTTAGCATCGATCTGCAACAGCAGGCATTGGCGCAGGTCGGCCGCGCCGATGCCAGCGGGTTCCAAGCTCTGCTGGATCGCCCGCCAAGCCTGGTCGAGGTCCGCCGCGGACACGCCTGCCGGCGCCTGGTCGAGTAGAGCTTGGCGGTCGGTGCGAAGGTAGCCGTCGTCGTCGATAAAGGCGATCAGGTGTCTGCCGGCCTTGTCGATCGCGGGGGGCAGGTCTAGGAGGGACCATTGCGCGATCAGTTGCTCGGTCAGCCCCTCGGGGCGGGCGGCGGTGTTAGCGAGCGCTTCGAGCTTGCGGTCGCGGTCCGGGTCCGCGGACGCGGGGCGGAACGTAGGTTCCAGCCGCAGGCTTTCCTCGGCCCAGGCTTCGCCGTACTCTTCGGAGAAGTTATTCAGCCGCTCGAAGTCGTCGGCGTGACTGGCGTCGACGGATTCGTCGGTGATCACCAGCTCCCGCTCGCCCTCGGAGGAGTCGCGCTCCTGCTGCTCGGCGCGGTCTTTGTCGCCCGAGTCGCGTTCGGCACCGGCCTCGGCGGCGGGATCGACCAATTCCAGGGTGGGGTTACTCGCCAGCTCCTGTTCGATGCGCTCCTCCAGCGCCATCGCGGGCATCTGAAGGATCTCCATCGATTGGATCATGCGCGGCGCCAGCTTCATCCGCTGGTCGATCCGCAAGTGCTGGCCGGTTTCGATACGCATGGCTATTTCGCCTACTTGGCAGCGGCGTTCAAAGACCCCAGTCACACACCGCCGAACCCAACCCCCGACCAACGTTCGGCAAAGGACCCGTAAGTCCATCGACCAAGAATGCGACCGACTTGTCTGCTGCCGCGGCCATCGCACCCCGGCTAAGCACAGGGGCCCTAGCCCCCCAGCAGCTTAAGGCACAGGTTGGCGGCCTTGGATCGCGTCCGAGAGTACGGCTTTACTAAGCATATCCAGCGTCGAGCCGACCGGCAGGCCGCGCGCCAGCCGCGTCACCTTAACGCCTAGCGGTGCCAGTTGCTCGGTCAGGTAGAGCGCGGTGCCGTCGCCCTCAAGCGTGGGATGGGTGCCGAGGATGACCTCGCGGATGCGATGTTCCGGGGATGCGGCGCTGTCGCGCACGCGGCGGAGTAGGGCTTCGATGTTCAGCTCGCCCGGGCCAACGCCGTCCAAGGGTGACAGCCGGCCCATCAGCACGTGGTACGCGCCGCGGTACATCCCGGTCGATTCGAACGTGGCCAGGTCGCTGGGTTGCTCGACGACGAGGATGACGGTGGGGTCGCGCTGCGGGTCGCTGCAGATCGGGCATGGGTCGGACTCGGTGAGGTTGAAGCAGATCGAGCAGTGGTGCGTGCCGCGCTTAAGGTCAACGATTGCGGCGGCCAGCTGCTCGGCCTCTTCCGGGGGCTGCTTGAGCAGGTAAAACGCCAGCCGCTCCGCGGAGCGCCGGCCGATCCCCGGCAAGCGGGAAAACCGCTGGATGAGCCGATCCATGGCAGTACCGTTTGAAACACCGCTGGGCATCGCTGCTCTCATTGTAAGCTTCGCAAGGGATAGGCGGGGAAAACGCT
>JAJUHR010000014.1 GCA_029267795.1 Planctomycetota bacterium | reverse complement strand
GAGCGCGAGGCGTACGACTTGATGGGCATCGTATTCGATGGGCACAGCGACCTGCGGCGGATCCTGCTGCCCGAGGACTGGGTGGGCCACCCGCTCCGCAAGGACTATCGGTTCCCGCGCGAGTACCACGGCATCCCCGGCACGACCGAGCTGGACTGGCAGCAGCAGCCGGAATACCCCGTCTGAACCCCCCGGAAGCCCCCCGGAAACACCCCCTTGGAAAACGACCCGCTCCCCTACCCAGTGCCGCGTCGGAGCTTTGTTCAGCCCAGCCCGCCCGGCCGCGCCGGCGATATGATGGCGCATCAGCATGGTGGTGTATTGCTGCTCAGACCTGATCTTCGTGACCAAGATCGGCTCGACCGCCGAGGCTCTAGGGGTTCCTAGCCGGCCGGCGCGTGACGCGGCAGCGCTGGCCAATCGTCTAGACCGCGTGAACGACGGCAAGCTCAACGAGCCGGTCACCGCGGTGCTGATCGACCTGGACCTGGGCGAGGCGGGTCTCCACCTGATCCGACAGACCAAGGAGCACGACGCGTCGATCCCTGTGGTGGCGTTCGGTTCGCACGTGGCAACGGAGCAGCTGCACGCTGCCCGCGAGCACGGGGCGGACTTTGTCCTGTCGCGCAGCCAATTCACCGCCAACCTGCCGGTGATCCTGGAGCGTTTTAGTGGGAAGACGGTGTGAGCGGGTGAGGTGGAAACTCGCGGTATTTAGGGATGGTTTTCCTGCCTTTACCCCTGCGGCATGTCGACCACGCGGATGCACACGGGCGTACCCTGGATCACGTCCAACTGTTCGACCTTCTTAAGCGCTCCACGGATCGCGCCTTCGCGAGCCTGGTGGGTGGTGATGACCACCGGCACGAACTGGCCTACCGCCGCCTCGTGCTGGAGCACCGCGGAGAGGCTGATGCCCGCGTCGCCAAAGATCGTGGTGATCTTCGCCATGACGCCGGGAACATCCTTGGCGTTGACCCGGACGTAGAAGCGACTGACTAGGTCGCCGGGGTCGATCAGTTGCACCGGCTGGTGGTAATCGCACCAGAGCCGCAGCCGGCTGAACGCGACGGGGTACCAACCGCTGGCGACGTTGATCAGGTCGCTGACGACCGCGCTGGCTGTGGGCAGCCGGCCCGCCCCCCGGCCGTAGAGCATCACGTGACCGGCGGCGTGGCCGTAGACCGAGATCGCGTTGAACGCCCCGTGCACCTGGGCCAGCGGCAGGTCGGCGTGGACAAAACTGGGATGGACGCGCAGGCTCACTCGGCCATCGGTGGCCCGCTGCGCGATCGCCAGCAGCTTGATCTCGTAGCCCAGCTCCGCGCCGAAGCGGATGTCGGCCAAGTCGAGCGTGTCGATACCCTCGCACCAAACTTGTTCGCCGCGGGCCCGCACCCCGAACGCGAGCGAGGCCAACACCGCCAGCTTTTGCGCCGCGTCCTTGCCCGAAACGTCCAGGGCGGGGTCCGCTTCGGCAAAGCCCTGGGCTTGCGCCTCGGCCAGCGCCGCGGCGTAGGGCTTGCCGTGCTGGGTCATCTGGGTGAGGATGTAATTGCAGGTCCCGTTGAGGATGCCGAACAGGGCGTCGATGCGGTTGGACATCAGCCCGAATTGCAGGGCGGTGACGATGGGGACCGCCCCGCCACAGGATGCGTCGAAGGCGATCGAGGCGCCGTGGCGTCGTGCCAGGGCGAACATCTCCGGCCCCTCTTCGGCCAGCAACAGCTTGTTGGCGGTCACGACGTGCTTGCCCATCTCCAGGCACTGGGCGACGTGGCGGCTGACCGGGCCGCGTCCGCCGGCGACCTCGACGACGATGGGCATGTCGTGCGTGCCGAAAAAGTTTCTCGGCTCATCGGTCAGCAGCGCCGCGGGCACAAGCCCTGCCGCACGGGCCTTCATGGCGTCGCGGACGAGCACCTTGCGCAGCTCCAGGGGGGCGCCCAGACGGCGGGTGTATACGTCCGCCTGTTCGCGCAACAGCTGCGCCACGCCGCCGCCGACGGTCCCGCACCCAATCATCCCGACACCGATCGATGCGTGCGCCACCCGCCTACTCCTGCGCTGGTGCGTCGGGGCAAGATACCAACCCCGGTGGCGGGGGGCCAATCGCAGCTCGGGTGCTCCGAGCGGTTTGCGATAGAAACGCGCGCCCCGGGCAGTAGAATACGGGTGACATGGATCTATGCGCGACCGAGTCGATGGAAGAGCCCTTGATCCAGCCGCCGTGCGCGGTGTTTCGGCGATACCTGAAGTCGCGGGGGCTCAAGTTCACCGCCGAACGTGCCAGCATCCTGGACGCGGTGCTGTCCAAGCCCCACGTCTTCGAAGCGGACCAATTGCTGCACGAGATGCGGCAGGCGGGGCGTCGCGTCAGCCGCCCGACGATCTATCGCACGCTCAAGTACCTGCTGGGGGCCAGGATCGTGCGGGAGGTGTTGATCGATCCCAAGCAGACCCACTACGAGCTGAGCTTCGGGCGGGAACCGAAGGGGTATCTGGTGTGCCTAAAGACGAACCGGATCGTCGAATTTGAAATGTCCGAACTCGATGCGCTGCGCGACCGCGTGTGCCAGGAGCACGGCTTCGAACCGGTAAGCCACCGGTTTGTCGTGTACGGCCTGTCGCCGCAGGCACGCCAGGGAGAAGGCTCCGGCACCTCGACGAGTTGAATCGCACAGGCGTGGCGTCTTGTTCGGTGGCGCCGCTACACGAGTCGAATCCCCCCACCACCGCTCCTCCCACCCATGGCACGCGAGCCTATTCTTCGTCCAGGTCCGATTGCTCGATCGGGCGGGTGGTGCGGTATTTCTCTTCAGCCCATCGCCCCAGGTCGATCTTTCGGCAGCGCTCGCTGCAGAAGGGGTACGAGGGGTGATCGGGCGGCACCGGTTTGTTGCAGATCGGGCAACGCTGCTGCGGGGCTCGCTTGTTGGAGGGAGGTTTGCTTTCCCGGCTCATGGGGGGCGGCTCCGGCTTGTGTTCGCTTGTGCTCGACCGGATACGATCCAGCCGCTCGCACAGTTCACGCATTCGAAGCGTCCACGCCCCGTGCGGGGCGATCACGATATCGCGTTCGTGTTCGCTGCGGTGCACGAACGTGACGTCCAAACGGTCCCCTCCCAGATGGCCTGCGAGCCGATCGGCCCACTCGACCACCACGACCGCGCCGGCAAAGAGCTCCCCCGGAAGTTCCTCGGGAAATTTCCCCGGAAGTTTCCCACGACGGACCGCCGGGGCTTCTTCGCCCTGCACGCCGCGCCCGCCAGGAGAATCCCAACCGATCGACTCCAGGTCGTGCCGGCCTTGCAAGCGGTACGCGTCCACGTGTACCAGGACGGGCCCACCGCGGGGGGGTTCGTGCTCTTGCACCATCACGAAGGTGGGGCTGCAGACGCGTGCGCGTCCGACGCCCATCGCCTCGGCAAGCCCCTTGACGAACTGGGTCTTGCCCGCCCCCAGCTCACCGTACAGGGCGATCAGGTCCCCTGCGCGGGCCAGCGCTCCCACGGCTGCGCCGACCGCCATCGTCTGTTCGACCGAGCCCGATCGGCCACGCCACTGAGGGTGTGTTCCGAGTGGGATACGGCTCGAATCGGCTGCACCTGATGCGGTCATCCACAGTAATCCCAACCCCAATCCCCCACGGTCTGGGTCGAACCATCGGGGAACTTGATCGTCACGGTCGGCTTGCCGTTGCCCGAAGCCACCGCCACCGGCGTAATCACGCCCACCTGTGTGATCGGCACCCCGTCGATCTGAGCCGGCAGACAGCGCTGCGCCTGCTCAGCCGACACGGTAAAGCAGAGTTCATAATCCTCGCCGTCCCTCAAGGCGTGCCGCCACGGCTCGACACCGTCGGCGCTGGAAGCCATTTGTGCCGCCTCACTGATTGGCAGGCGATCGGCCCAGAGCTGAGCCGAAACGCCGGAAGCCTCGCAGACGCGCCTCAAGTCGATCCCCAAGCCGTCGCTGAGGTCGATCATGCTATGCAGGGTCAGGCCCAGCGTGCTGGCCAGCTTGCGTGCCAGTGTCAACCGAGGTTCGAAGTCGAGGTGGTGGATATAGCCGCGGATGGCCTGCATGCTCCCGCCGAGCCCGCCGGTGACGCACACCCAATCGCCGACGCGGGCCCCGTCGCGGCGGACGGGCGTGACCCCAGCCGGCATGGCCAGCACCGTGACGGACAAGATCAACGGGTGGTCCCACATCGCGATATCCCCGCCGATCACCGGGCAGCCATAGGAACCGCCCACGGCTCGGATTTCGTCGAACAGCCGCTGGGCGGAGCTCGTGCCGAAGTGGCGCGGCAGGCACGCCGCCACGACCGCCCCGCACGGCAGGGCCGCCATCGCCGCCACGTCGGAGAGGTTCCGCGTGATCGCCTTGCGGGCGATCTTTTCGAGGGGAACCGCCCCCAAGTCGAAGTGCACGCCATCGGCGAGCTGATCCACGGTGATCAGGACCTGTTCGGCGCCGAGCTGCAACCCCCCCATGTCGTCGCCGGGCGGGATGGTCACGCGGCCCGGCAGCGTGGGGTTGGCACGGTAGATGTACTCCAGCAGTTCGGATTCCCGCATCGACGTGATTGTACGTGGGCAGGCTTGGGCGCGCCCAGACGGGGCGGCCGCCTTAGAGCGGTGCCGAGCAGCGGACGGACGAGCCGGGGTGGCGGGAAACCCACGCTCAAGCGGCGTTGGGGATGTTGACCGCGCCGGCCGACGTGGCCTGTTGGCTGAACTGCTCCCAATGGATCAGGCCCGGCTCGGTGATGTCGCGGAAGATCTCGCCGCCGGGGATGACCCGGACAGCGAAGCCGTGGCGTCCACTGGTGGCGGTGGCGATGCTGCCCTGGAAGCGGTGACGGCCGTTGCCCAGGGCTTCTTGGTGTGACAGGTCCGCCGCTTTGCCGTCGATGATCCTGCCGTCGTTGTCGAGCAGGCCGACGTACACCTGGACGCGCACCTCCTCCGGCTTGAGCTCACCCAACTGGGCGGTCACCTCCACCCGGAACTGATCGCGGACCGACAGGGGGGTGCCCGTATCGGCGCGGACCTCCTCCACGGCCAAGTGGTGCCACAACCGGTGCAGCCGCTCTTTCTGGTGCGCCAGCTCGACGGCTTTCTTCATCTCGTCCGAGGCGAGCATGCTCGCCCGTCGGAACGCGGGGAGGTAGAACTTCTCGGCGTACTCCTGGACCATGCGGTTGGTGTTGAACATGGGCGCCAGGGTCGCGATGCATTTCTTCATCCGGCTGACCCATTGGCGTGGGACGCCGTGCTCATCGCGGTCGTAGAACAGCGGGATGATCTGGTTTTCAAGCAGGTCGTAGAGGGCCTGGCTCTCGATCTCGTCCTGAGCGTCGGGGTTGGGGTAGGACTCGCCGAGGCCGATGGCCCAGCCGATGTCGGTCTCGTGGGCCTCGTCCCACCAGCCGTCGAGGATCGAGCAGTTCAGCACGCCGTTGAGGGCCGCCTTCATGCCGCTGGTGCCGCTGGCCTCCATGCCGCGCCGCGGGGTGTTGAGCCAGACGTCGCAGCCCTGGACGAGGTATCGGGCGACCTGGATGTCGTAGTTCTCGACGAACACGACCTTGTGGCGGGCGTTGGAATCGCGGGCAAATTGGACGATCTGGCGGATCAGGTCCTTGCCGCCGCCGTCCGCCGGGTGGGCCTTGCCGGCGATGATGAACTGGATCGGCCGGTCGGTGTTGTTGAGCATGCGCAGCAAGCGCGCCCCGTCGCGCAGGAGCAGGTTGGCGCGCTTGTAGGTGGCGAAGCGGCGTGCGAAGCCGACGGTCAGGGCGTCGGGGTCGAGGCTGTCGGCGACGGCGCGCGCCTGTTTGGGGTTGGTGCCGCGGGCCTCCAGCTGCCGCCGCAGACATTGCCGTGCCCAGACGATCAGCCGCTGTCGCCGGCGAAGGCGGACGCGCCACAGCTCCTCGTCGGGCACCTCGTTGACCGCCATCCAGACGCTCTGGTCCGCCGGCTTGTTGTGCCAGCGTTCGCCCAGGTACCGGTCCAGCAGGTAGATCAGGTCGGCGCTGAGCCAGCTGCGGGCGTGGACCCCGTTGGTGACGTGGGTGATCGGGACCTCCTCCACCGGCACGCCCGGCCAGATGTTTTGCCACATCGCCCGGCTGACGTGGCCGTGCAGGCGGCTGACGCCGTTGGCCCAGTCCGCCGTGCGCAGCGCCAGCACCGCCATCGAGAAGAACTCGTCTTTCGCGAACACGTTCTCCCGTCCCAGCGCCAGCAGCCCTTCCATGTCCAGCTTCAGCGAGGGGTGGTAGTCGCGGAAGTAGCGGTGGATCATCTCGGGCGGGAACCGGTCGATCCCCGCGGGGACGGGCGTGTGCGTGGTGAAGATGTTCCCGGCGGCGGCGTACTGGCGCGCCTCGCCAAAGGACAGAGCGCGCTCCGCGATCAGCATCCGGATGCGCTCCAGCGCCAGGAAGGCCGAGTGCCCCTCGTTCATGTGGTAGACGTCGGGCTTGAGCCCGACCGCCGCCAGGGCGCGGACCCCGCCGATCCCCAGGACGATCTCCTGCTTGATCCGCATGTCCATGTCGCCGCCGTAGAGCTGACCGGTAATCCCGCGGTCCTCCGGCTGGTTCTCCTGCAGGTTGGTGTCCAGCAGGTACAGGTTCACCACGCCAATCTGCACCTTCCACAGGGCCACCTGCACGTCGCGCCCCGGCAGTTGCACCGCGACCCTCACCTGTTCGCCCGAACCGTGGCGCACGCGGGACACCGGCAGGTTGGCAAAGTCCAGATCGGGGTAATACTCCTGCTGCCAGCCGTCCGGGTTCAGGTACTGCTGGAAGTACCCGTGGCGGTAGAGCAACCCCACGCCGACCAACGGCAGGCCCAACTCGGCGGCCGACTTGAGGTGGTCGCCCGCCAAGCCGCCCAAGCCGCCGGAGTAAATCTGCAGGCACTCGGTCAAGCCGAACTCGGCGCAAAAATACGCCACCAGCGGCCGGCCCGGCTCCAACCCCATCGATTGCAGCCAGGGGGTCCGCGTGAAGTGGCGGTTCATGTTCTGGAGCACGCGCTGCATGGAGGTGAGGAATCCCTCGTCACGAGCGGCCTCCTCAAGCGCCTCTTGGGGGCAAGCACCCAACATTTTCACCGGGTTGTGCTTATATTTTCGCCACAGGTTGCGCTCCAGGCGCACGAACAACTCGACCGCCTCGGGGTGCCACGTCCACCAAAGATTATTGGCGATCACCAACAACGGTGCCAGCGGTTCTGGGAGCGAGGGGATGACTTTAAAACTGCGAATTCTCGCCACTTGGGGACTCAACATCGGGATGGTTCCCTCACGAAAAACCCGCAGGCAGACCTCCCCCCTGCACGACGCAGAGGCCGGGCCGCTGCTACCGACGCTCCATGCTCGGACTTTATACCCTTCGTCTATTCTCGGGAGCGGTCTTTATTCGGGCGGGGAGGGATTTTGCTTTCCGTCAGCACCTTTCCCCTTGCCCAGCTCAGCGCTGTAAGACGCGGCCACCGCGAGCGATTCGAGTCGGCTGAGCGTTCGGTCCAGTTGGACCCGGAAGACGTTGTAGGGAAACAATGCCCCGATCGCAACCACCAGACCCGCTGCGGTGGTCAGCAGGGCCTCGGCGATCCCCTGGCCGACGGCGCGCGGATCGGTCGCCGCGATCTGGCCGGATAACACCTGAAAACTCGAGATGATCCCCGTCACCGTGCCGAGGATGCCCAACATGGGGGCCACGGTGATGATCGTCGACAACGTGGGCATGAACCGCTCCAGGTGCGGACGCTCGTCCTCGACCGCCTCGGCCGCCGCCGCCTCGCTGGCCCAGATGTTGGGGGCGGGCGATCCGCCGTCCAGCACCCGACGGACCACGCGGCCGTAGACGCTCGCGTCCGACTCGGCGATCGCCCGAGCCCGGGCCTTGTCACCCTGGCGCAAAAGAAAACCCATCTCGGCGACGCGGGCCAGACGCGTGGGGTGATTGGTCCTCCACCAGAACCAAATCCGCTCGATCGCCAGGGTCATCCCGAGCAGACTCAGGCCCAGCAGGGGCCACATCACCACGCCCCCGCGGCGCATCAGGTCCTGAAACTGACTCGTGAGCAGGTCGAACACGGCACACGTCCGTCGGAACAGGCCCACGCAGCCCATGGAGGTCCAAGAGCTTCATTCACGCACGATCCGGCCATCCGGCCGGCGGGGCTGACACGCGGTGGGCGGCGGCGTTGTCCGTCACGTGGCGGAGAGCTGCAACAGCTGCATCGCCTCGGTGACGATATGGTTGACACTCAGGCCCGCGTAGGCCATGACCTCGTCGATGGTCCGGCAGCTCTTGGGGATGCGTCGCACGTACATCTGCCGCAGGTTGAACCCCCCGCCGTCCGCCGAGATCGCGTCGGCCACCGCGCTGCCGATCCCCCCCGAGTAGTTGTCCTCGAGCGTCAGGACCATCCCGTTGTTCTCGTTGGCCAGGTCTAGGATCGCGTCGGCGTCGAAGGGCAGCGAATACAGGTCCACAAGCGTGGCGTCGACGCCCTGGGCGTCCAGCGCCTCCAAGGCCTTGTTCGCCTGGTGCACCATGTAACCGCAAGCGAGGATCAGCAGGTCGCGCCCCTCGGACAAGACCTCGTGGCCGCCGAGCGTGAACTTGTCCGCGTCCCCGTAAAGGAACTCCACGTTGGGGCGGCTGGTCCTGATGTAACACACCCCCTCGTGCTCCGCTGTCGCGACGGTCAGCGCGTAGGCCTGGTACGCATCGGAGGGCTGCAAAACGTACACCGCCGGCCGACCGTCGGGCCGCTTGAGCGCCGTGAACGCGCGGAACCAGGCGACGTCGGGCATGGCCATCTGGCTGGGGCCGTCCGCCGCCAGCGAGATGCCCACGTGCGAGCCGACGATCTTGAAGTTCGCCCCGCTGTTGATCCCCATCTCGATCTGGTCGTAAGCCCGTGTGGCGAACTTGCCAAACGTGGACACGAACGGCACCTTGCCGGCCGCGCTCAGCCCCACCGCGGCCGAGAACATGTTCTGCTCAGCGATCTTGCACTCGAAGTAGCGTCCGCGGAGCTGCTCGTCCTTAGCGAAATCTTCGGCGAAGGTTGAATTGCTGACATCCGCGTCCAACACCACCACGTCCGGACGCGAGTGACCCACGGCGCGCAGCGCCACGCCGTAGGCCCGGCGCGTGGCCATCTTCCCAGCGGCCAACAGGCCCCCGTAGCCCCACCTCTCCGCGGCTTCGTTCAGGCTCGGCACGGGCTGGCGCTCCGCCGCAGCGCCGGTCTTGCGGGGTGACATCAGGGCGATGCGCAGGGGCATATCCGCCACCGCGCCGAGCTGTCGGGCGGTCTGATCCAGCTCCTCCAGCGCCTTGGCCAGTTCATCCCCCGTGGCTGGCTTGCCGTGGAACCCGTTGCCCTGCTGCGATGGGCTGCCCCAGCCTTTGATGGTGTTGGCCACGATCGCAACGGGCACGGCGGCAGGATCGTGGGCCGCCTGGGCGTGGGCGCTGAACGCTTCTTGAACCTGCGCGGGCTGGTGCCCGTCGATCACGATCGGGCGGAACCCGAACGCCTCGAGCTTTTTCGCCAGCGTGGCGGAGCTCTGCTGGGCGCTGATGTGGTCCGCCTGGCCGTAGCCGTTGCAGTTGAAGATCGGGCACACGGCGAACAGGCCGTGGTCCTTGATGAAGTCCAGCGCTTCCCACACTTGGCCCTCGCGGCTTTCGCCGTCGCCGATGATGCAGAAGATGCGTTTGTCCAGCCCGTCGAGCTTAGCCGCCGCGGCCAGACCCGCCGCGACGGACAAGCCTTGACCCAGCGACCCGGTGGCTGCGTCGAAGAACGGGAACCCTTCGATCGGGTTGGGGTGGCCGTCGATCGGCGAGTCGATCGCGCGCAGCGTCATCGCGTCCTGACGGGTCATGGGCCGCCAGCTGGCGCGGTCTTTGCCAATCATCACCCCCAGGTCGGCGCACGCGGCGTAGACGATCGGCACCGCGTGGCCCTCGCTGAGCACCAGGCGGTCGCTGGCCGGGTGCAGCGGGTTGGCCGGTTCGTACCTCATGTGGCCGTACATCAGCACCGTCACGATGTGGGCCAGGCTCGCCCCAGACGTCGGGTGGCCCGAGCCGGCCGCGGCCGTCATCTCGTAGCCGAGCCTCACCAGCTCGATCGCTTTCGCGTGGATCGTCGAATCAAAGGACATAGTGGAACCCTTATCTGTGACCCCGGGGATATCACTCGGACGGATTATTGATACGCAAATGGGCCATGGCCGTCCAGCGTGGGCCCGATATATAGGCCCTGCTGCCTCACAGACCGCGGTGCCGATTCAAGCGCCGATATGGCGTTCTTCGTTCGGGTGTATCGCGATGAGGCTTGGGGGCGTGTGATGTGGCGCGGCCTCCACGCGCCGGGGCCGCGGACGCCGGCAGCCGACAACCCATCCGCTCAGGTCCAACTCAGGGACGGTTCGGCTTGCGCTTGGAGCCGGGGCCGATCGTGATCGCGTTTTTACCCTGCCGCTTGGATTGCATGGCCATCCGGTCGGCGAGGTTGACCAGTTCATCGGCCGTGCGGCCGTCCCACGGGAACGTCGCCAAGCCGCCGGAGATCGTCAGGCGGTCGTGGGCCTGATCGCCCAACTTCGGGAAGCGGTGGGAATGGATCGCCTGCTGGAAGCGGGCCGCGGCCTCGAGGGCGTCCTGCGGGTGTTCGCTGTGCTCCCGGCGAGGGGCGGTGGCGTCCCAGAAAATCACGGCGAACTCGTCGCCACCGATGCGCGCCACGACGTCGTGGTCCCGCACCACCGACTGCATCAGGCGTGCCGCCTCACGCAAGATCTCGTCGCCCGCCGCGTGCCCGTAGCGGTCGTTGTAGGCCTTGAAGTCGTCGATGTCGAAGATCAGCAAGGTCACTCGGAAACGATCGCGTGCGGCCCGCTCGAGCACCGAGTTGAGGAATTGGTTGAAATACCGGCGGTTCCACAGCCCCGTCAGCTCGTCACGCAAAGCCATGTGCCACAGGCGGTCCAGGTGTTGCTCCAGCGCCAGCCAGCGGGCGATCCAATCCGACCAAACCGACAGCCGCTCGGTCACCACCGGCGGCGGCGCGTGCAGCACCCCCAAGTCCTGCTCCAGATACCGGATCGGCGCGCAGGCGTGGTCCGTGGGGATGTCGCCGAGACGCTTGGCCCATTTCACCCCGTCGATGCCGCCCAGTTTGGCGACCATCTGAATCGCCGCGTCGCAAAACCCCCGGCGCTCCAATAGGAGCATCTCCACCAAGTCAATCTCGCCCTCGAAGTGGCCACGCACCAAGGCCGCAGTGGAAGGAGCGCGTCGAGTGCCCGAGTCTGGCGGGCGAAGGCCCACCCCACGTTCGGGTCCGACAGGGCGTTCACCCCGCGGAGGCAGCGCCGGGCCGACCAGAGTGGCGACCGTCGGCCCCATCATGTCTTCCGCCGCCCCAGCGGTCTGGCAAGCAGGGTCTTCAAGTACGGCGCGGATCAGGTCCTCCCAGTCCACGGGTTCTACCCAATAGCGGTCGAATCCGGCCCCTACGGCGCGGGCGGCGCTGCCTTGATGGTCCGCATCGCAGATCAGAAATAACCGGGTGGCTGGGGCCAGCTTGCGTAGGGCGCCGGCCATCACCGAATAAGGCTCGTCGAGGTCCTCGACCCGGCCCACCACCGCGGCGGGAGCTTCGGTCGCCACTTGGCCCAAGGCCATCAACCACCCACGTACGGTTTGTACAGAGCCGCCCTCGGTGTAGCCGACCACGGCCTCACCCACCCGGTCGCCGAGTGTGGTGTCCCCCACCGCTAGCACGCATGGATTGGTTTTCCAATCCGCGATAACCGCTTTGTTCACCCAGCTTGTCCCAGGTAGGTTGCCGCGTTTCACCCGACGTACTCCCCATCAACAGCCCTCAGGCCTGCTCCTGAGGGTCCTGCGAACCGGCCCGACCCGGCCCCAACAACATGTCCAATTCTTCGGCTGTAACGATAGGCCCAGTAAAGTCCCCCCAAGCTGCAGAGTCCGCACGGACCGGCTGTTGTTCCCCTTCTGAGCCGCCTTCACCCGCAGCGGTGTGGTGCAGATGGTGCGCACAGCGGCGCCTTACTTCATCTTCGAGCGGATTCGTCTGGGATACATTCAGAGGTTCTCGGTCCGGCTTACGCACCGGATCGGATCGACGGGATTCGGATTGGGTCCCATAAAAGTGAGTGAGGCTGCCCGCCGAGCCGCGTCCCCGGGGTGGATCGTAACGCCACACCGCCGTACGGGGGTAGTAACGTCTGACGGCTGCCAACAATTCGGGCATCCGAGGCACCGTTGCGGGGTCGTTCACAACCACCACACCGCCCCCGTGACATGCTAACTCCACCATCACCTCAGCTGCGTCCGAAATGAGACAAACCTCCGCCCCCCTTTTCACCAACCCCGCCAAAAGCGCTTCTGGGCGGGACTGGCCCCTGGCAACCAGCACCACACATCTATACCCCCTCGGCTCGCTTTCGGTTCGCTGGTTATCGGAGCCAAGACGCAGCATCAAAATTATTGTATACGTTTGAATGACTTGGCCCAATCGGCCGCCTCAAAAGCCCTCTTTTCATCCCGCAGGCCAGGTTCAAACTTTACAGACCGATTTATCCTCCCGGTTTTCGACGGCTGCGCCGAGAGGGAAAGACAATTCAGTAAAGACAGTCCTGAGAATGAGGTATTCTGATATCTAGGCTTAAGCTCGCCTCGCGCCGGCACCGGGAGAATCAAGAACCCAGCGGCGGATGGGGGGGCTACGAGGCTCAAGCTCACAGGACGACGGCCCCCCATCGTTTCACTTAGGGTTGTTCGATAAATCGGCAAGCGCTTAGTGAGAAGGCCGTCCCCTTGGAAGATCGTTTCGGGGAAGAAAAAAGCCTTAGACTTTCTGATGTGCTGTTGAATCGAATCCCCCTTCAGCCCGGTCAATGCACTTCAAAGAAGCGGCAATCGGTGCCGGGTCCGATGCGAAAAGTGACCTGCTTACCACAGCGGGGACAGCGGCCTTCGTACGCTGAGCCTTGCCTGTTCCGATAGACCCGGCTGTAGACTGAGCAACAGCTCCAACGTACCGCCAGCCAGGGCCTGCCCCGCAGAGAGCCGTCACTTGGGGTTGGTTCCGCGCTCTGGGCGGGTTTTAGGCTGCCGATATCGAGGATGTAGTCGGGTTTGGCCACGGTGCTGGAAAACAGTGCCAGAAAACAGATCGGCTACACCCGCGGTAAGACCTCAAACCTTCTTTTTCGATCGCCTGGGAGACCGATCCGGAGCTGTGCAAAAGCCGGCACCCTCGATCAACTAAGAAGTTTTTTCGTTCGGGTGTTAGGCGACGGGAATCGGGGTGGTTGTGGTGAAGCAAGGCGACACCGCAGCCACATCCGAATCGCCATGTCTTGGCAGGCCCGGACCTACAAAAAAACCGAGACATCGCTACGCCCTAGCCATCCCATTTCAAAACCCGTACACCCAAGCGAACTAAGCTCAGACATGAAGCATTGGAATTAAAGGCAACTCTGCCGGTGCTCCCCTTGTCCTCAGGGGTCAGGAGCGATGAGGCTGCTTCCACCCACACCCTCTAAAGGCGCAGGTTGCACGATCAGTCTATCACCTCGGCTTCCACCGCTTCGTCGGTAACTGCAGAGGCGCTTACCGATTCCAACCCCCTGCCTTGGAGGATCTTGGCTCGGATCTCGTCGAAGAGATCCGGGTTCTCCTTGAGGAACTTCTTGGCGTTCTCGCGGCCCTGGCCAAGTCGGACCTCGCCGTAGTTAAACCACGCCCCCGACTTGGCGATGGTGCCGACCTTGACGCCCAAGTCCAGCAGATCGCCGGTGGCGCTGATGCCCTCGT
>JAJUHR010000251.1 GCA_029267795.1 Planctomycetota bacterium | reverse complement strand
GCACGGCTGCATGCAGGACCTGCGGAATCGCGACCTGGGGCACCTGATTCGGGCTCTGCGGCAGCGATTGCACGAGCTGGGGGAGGCGGAGACCCGCCGGACGCTGCGCAAGCTCAGGGCGGCTCAGCTGGACGATCTGCCACTGCTGCTGAAGGAGGCGCTCGAATCCCACACGCATCGCCTGATCAACAAGGTGCTGCACGTGCCGCTGAGCCAGTTGGATCGGCAGGAATCGGAGGTATCGCTGGGCTTCCACGCCGCCGCGTTGCGAAGGCTGTTCGACTTGCCCGATGACCCTACGATCTGGCCAATCGGGCAACCGGCATCCGCCAAACCCTCGGAACCCCAGCCGCCTCAGGAGCGGGCTGGGCCGGCGGCTCCCGCGGCCCCGCACCCCTCCTCGCGGGAGAAGACCGGTGTTCGTTGACCTGCCCTGCTGACCCCGACCGGATCGACCGATGTTCGGCAGCCACCTCTCCATCGCCGGCGGGTTGCACAACGCCCTGATCGAAGCCAGCGAGCTGGGGATGGACTGCGTGCAGGTGTTCACCAAGAACCAGCGGCAATGGCGGTCGCCACCGCTGACCGAGGAACAAATCCGGCTGTGGAACCAGCACCGCCGGGCGACCGGCATGTCCCACGTGGTCAGCCACGACAGTTACCTGATCAACCTGGCGTGCCCGCGGAGCGCGACGCGTGAGCGGTCGATCGATCTGTTTCGTGAAGAGCTGCTGCGGTGCGAGGCTTTGGATATCCCCTGGTTGGTCACACATCCGGGAGCCCACATGGGGGAAGGGGAGGCGGCCGGGCTGCGTCGGGTGGTCGAGGCCCTGAACCAAGTGCACCAGAAGCTGCCGGGCTTGCGCACGATCACGTGCCTGGAGGTCACCGCGGGGCAGGGCACGGGCCTGGGCTGGCGGTTCGAGCACATCCGAGAGTTGCTCGATCGTGCGGCCGAGCCGGATCGACTGGCGGTGTGCCTGGATACGGCCCATTTGCTGGCTGCGGGGTACGACCTGACCTGTGCCGCGGGCTGCCGAGAGACACTGGAGCGGTTTGACCGCGCGGTGGGGCTCGGCCGCGTGCGGGTCTGGCACCTAAACGACTCCAAGGCGCCCCTGGGCAGCCGCAAGGATCGTCACGAGCATATCGGCCACGGGCACGTTTCGCTGGAGGCCTTTCGGGTCATCGTGACGGACGGCCGCTTTCGAGCCACGCCGAAAATCCTTGAAACCCCGAAAGAGAAAGCCCCTGACGGCCGGCCGTGGGACTTGATTAACCTGGAATTGCTGCGACGGCTGGCGCGACCGCGCAAGGCTTTGAGCCCGACGGGAGCGAAAAAACCCTTGACCGATGTTGGGGCACACGGAAGAATTGGCGCAGATGGACGTGACCAAAGAAAGGAGGTGCAGAGCCAGTAGTTAACCACGAGTATGGATTCCGTTCGCATGGCCGAGTGAGCTGCAGCGACGTTCTTGTGAACCGGTCTCGGGCGCCATCATTTTTCTTTACGATCATCATTATTCTGCTCGCTCGGCTTTTTTATGCGCCCGTACGGATGCGGCTGTATTGGGTGCTCTGATCAGCGTGCATGGCGTTTCCCGTTTGGGCGTTATGAACGCCGCGGCGTTAAGCTAGAGGCAGTTTCATAACCCCCTTTCCCAGGTTGGGAGAGGGTTGGGGCGAGGGATGAACGGGCGATTTTTCGGGGAGTTTCCGGGGGTTTCGCCCCTCACCCGGCCTCTCCCCGAGGGGAAGAGGGGTTTTTGAAACCGATTTTAGAAAAATCAAGCAATGCCGATCGAGACCCCGCAGCTGCACGTCATCGATCATCCCCTGATGGCTCACTTGCTCACCGAGGCCAGGGAGCGACGGACTTCGGCCCAGCGTTTCAGGCACCTGCTCAAGCAGATCGGCGTGCTGATCGCGTGGGAGGCGACGCGTGACCTACCTGTGGAGCCGGTGCAGGTGGAGACGGCGTTGGAGACGTGTCAGGGCGCCCGGCTCGTTGGGCCGGTGACGATGGTGCCGATTTTGCGTGCGGGGCTGGGCTTGGTGGAGGGGATGCTCGACTTGATCCCCCATGCGCGGATGGGGCATATCGGGATCTACCGGGAGGAACAAACTTGCGAGCCGCACGTGTATCTGGAGAAGCTGCCGCCGAATGTCGCCGCTGGGCGTGTGCTGCTGGTGGACCCGATGCTCGCCACGGGCGGAAGCGCCGCGGCGGCGGTCAAGTCGCTGCTGCGTCACGGGTGTCAGGAGCGCCAAGTGCGGCTGCTGTGTCTGCTCGGTGCGCCGACGGGGGTCCAGAGACTGATCCGGGAGCACCCCGGCGTGCACATCTATGCTGCGGGGATCGACCGTGAGCTCGACAGCCGGGGGTACATCCTGCCGGGGCTGGGGGACGCTGGCGACCGGCTGTTCGGCACGGAAGATTAATCCTGAAGTGCCGGCTGGGATGCGGGTTGATCCACTTGACCGGGGGGGCAAGCAGCGGCGTGTAACCTGTCAGAGACACCGATCGATCAGGTACCGCAAGCTATTCTCGGGCTTGAGGTGGGTGACGTCCAAGACCTTGTCGGCCACAGCGCGGTACACGGGGTCGCGCTCGGCCAGCACGCGGCGGATTTCCTCGACGCTCCCACCGTAGCCGGTCAGCGGCGGGCGCGATTGGCTTGAGTTGGTGTCCTGGGTGATCCTGCGGTGCAGCTCCTGGGGCTCGCAGCTAAGGTAAATTCGCACGGCGTTCTTGGCTTGTTCGACGGCGGTCCGAGCTGCGGGCTGCATCAGGGTGCCGCCACCCAGCGCGATGACCTGGTTGGCATCCTCGACGATTTTTTGAGTGACTTCCACTTCGACGCGTCGCCACTCGCTTTCGCCGTGCTCTTGCCAGATAGCCGCGATGGTCTTATTCGCGAAGCGCTTGCGGACTTCCTCGTCGGTATCGACGAAGGTCTTCCAGAGCCGGGTGGCCAGCAGTTTGCCGATCGTGCTCTTGCCACTTCCACGGTATCCGATGAGGATGATGTTCATAACCGCTGATTCCATCGGCCCGCACGAGGCGCGGCCTGCGAGGGTTCCCTGCGATGCCTTTCAGCACCGGTCCGGGGGGTCCGGTGAATAAGCCGATCCAACCGCGACCGGGTAGCATAGCCTGCATGCCTGTTGGGCGTTCATACGACGATCGACTTAAACGGCTCAGGACTTGGCGGAACCCGTCCGAGCCCGACCTGACGCTGGGATTCCTTCGCCAAAAGTTCAAGGACTCCGTGGAGCGTCCCTACAAACAGTTGGCGGCCGTGACACCGGTATGGTGCCGGTTACTGCCGCCCGAGTTGTTGCAGCACACCCGACTGGAAGGGCTTAGCAGAGGGACCCTCCGCGTCGCGGTGGACTCCAGCAGCCGGCTGTACGAACTGGATCGGCTCCTGCGCTGCGGCCTGGAGCAACAGATTGTCAGCACCTACCGCAGCCCGACGCTGCGGCGTATTGTGCTGCGAGTCGCTCATTTCGGGAATGAACCAGGATAACCCCCAGAATCCCCGGACTCCCCGGAATCCCAGAGCCGCTGGAACTCCTGGAATTGCCGGTTTTTTCGTATGGCATCCCTCGATCATCCATCGGTTGCACGTCCCCATCGAGTTACAGGTGATCCCGTTTTTAGCGTCCCATGCAACGTTATGCTTTCCAGGATACG
>JAJUHR010000249.1 GCA_029267795.1 Planctomycetota bacterium | reverse complement strand
CTTCGTGTGATCACCGTCGGTTGTACGGGCGCCTGAGCATGATCGATCGAGCCTTTGAACTTCTAGGCTATCGGTTCAAGGACAAGAAGCTATTGAGTGTAGCGCTGACGCACGCCTCGAGCGCGGACCACCGCCTGGGCAGCAACGAGCGGATGGAATTCCTCGGCGACGCGATCCTGGGGTACGTGGTTTGCGAGTACCTATTCCGAACGTACCCGGACCTGTTGGAAGGGGAGCTGACCAAGATCAAGAGCGCCGTGGTCAGCCGGAAGGTGTGCGCGGAGATCAGCCGGCAGACGAACCTGGCGTCGATGTTGAGCCTGGGCAAGGGTGTGGGGGGCCGGTCGGTGCTGCCGGGGAGCATCGCTGCGGCGGTGCTGGAGGCGGTGATCGCGGCGATCTATCTGGACGGGGGGATCGAGCCGGCGCGTGGTTTCGTGTTGGAGCGGTTCATGCCTTACATTGACGAGGCTGCCAGCTCCGCCCATCAGCAGAATTTCAAGAGCATCCTGCAGCAGTACGCCCAGCAGCATCTGCCGGGTATCCCGGCGTACCTGCTCCTGGATGAAAAGGGTCCCGACCACTCGAAGTGCTTCGAGGTGTGCGTGGAGGTGGGGGGCCGGCGGTACGGGTCGGCCTGGGCGGGGTCGAAAAAGGAGGCTGAGCAGAAGGCGGCATTGCTGGCGCTACGGGAGATGAACCTAGCCGAAGTGGAGTCGGACGGACGGGTGGTGCTGAAGATTCCTGTGCCCACGAGGAGGTCGTCCAAGGGCAAGCCGCTGCGCTCTGCGGGTGAGGGTCAGGAGGGGATTGCCGCTGAGGGGGACAAGGCGTAAAGGGCGATCGGGTTTTTTCGCTTGGGCGAAGCGTTTGTCTGGTTGGGGAACCGCGGCTTTCCAGCCGCGGCTACCGTACCCGGCGGTTGGGCACGGTTTGGATCAGCCCTTTAGTTCATTGAGTTTCGCGAGCACCGCGGCGCTGTGGCCAAGGACCTTGACCTTGTCCCAGCGATGGGCGACGCGGCCTTGCGGGTCGATCAAGTAGGTCGTGCGGACGACACCGAAGAACCGGTGTCCGAACAGGCTTTTGGGGCGCCAGACGCCGTACGCGGCGCACACCTGGGCTTGCGGGTCCGCCAGCAAGGGGAAGTGCAGGTGACGCTTGGCGGCGAACCGGGCGTGCGAGGGGACGCTGTCCGGGCTGACCCCCAGGGCGATCGCGCCGCGGGCGGCCAGGGCGTCGCTGGCGTCGCGGAAGTCGCAGGCCTCTTTGGTGCAGCCGGGCGTGGCGTCCTTGGGGTAGAAATACAGGACAACCCACCGGCCGTGGTATTGGGACAATTGGTGGGTGCGGCCAGCCTGGTCTTGCAACTCGAAGTCCGGGGCGGAGGCCCCGATTGCGATCAGCCCTTCGGAGGGGTCTTTCGATTTGGATTGGGTCGGTTTGGCGGGCATCGCTCGCTCGCTGCGGGTTGGGGTTACCTTATCATCTGCGGGGGACGGCTGCTGGTCGAGTCGGGGGTTGGCCCGTCGGTCGATGATGCGGTGGGACTGGCGGGTCGGTAAACTCCCAACTCGGAAGGAGGGATGGACGCCACCATGAATCAGAAGCGGGCGCTGATCACGGGGATCACGGGGCAGGACGGCTCATATCTGGCCGGGTTGTTGCTGAACAAAGGTTACGACGTGCACGGGCTGGTGCGGCGGTCGTCCTCGTTCAACACGGGGCGGATCGACGCGATCTACCAGGACCCCCACCTGGCCGGGGTGCGCCTGCACCTGCACTATGCTGATTTGACCGACGCCAACAGTCTCTCGAGGCTGGTCCGGCAGATCGAGCCGACGGAGGTGTACAACCTCGGGGCGCAGAGCCACGTGCGGGTCAGCTTCGACCAGCCGATCTACACCGCCGACGCCAGCGGGGTCGGGGCGTTGAAGTTGCTGGAGGCGGTGCGGGACTACCGGGACCACAGCGGGGCGCCGGTCCGCTACTACCAGGCCTCGAGTTCCGAGATGTTCGGGAAGGTGGTGGAGGTTCCGCAGACGGAGAAGACGCCGTTCTACCCGCGATCGCCTTACGGGGTGGCGAAGGTGTACGCGCATTGGATCACGGTGAATTACCGGGAGAGCTACGGCCTGCACGCGTCGTGCGGGATCCTGTTCAATCACGAGAGCCCCCGGCGGGGCGAGACGTTCGTGACGCGCAAGATCACGCGGGCGGTCGGGCGGATCCACTGCGGCCTGCAGAAGAAGCTGTACCTGGGGAACCTCCACGCCAAGCGCGACTGGGGTTTCGCCGGGGATTACGTCGAGATGATGTGGCGGATGCTTCAGCAGGATCAGCCGG
Source organism: Planctomycetota bacterium (assembly GCA_029267795.1). Classification (GTDB taxonomy): domain Bacteria; phylum Planctomycetota; class Phycisphaerae; order Phycisphaerales; family Phycisphaeraceae; genus JAJUHR01. The sequence continues at coordinate 1,371 of JAJUHR010000249.1, read as the reverse complement.
ACGATTACGTCGTGGCGACGGGGGAAACCCACGAGGTGCGGGAGTTCTGCGAAAAGGCGTTCGCCCGAGTGGGGTTGGACTGGCGCGACTTCGTCGAGATCGACCCTCGTTACTTGCGGCCCGCTGAGGTCGACCTGCTGCTGGGCGATCCGACGAAGGCCAAGCAGAAGCTGGGCTGGGAGCCGACGGTGACGTTCGACGAGCTGGTGGCGATGATGGTCGACGCGGATCTGGAGTTGGCTCAGCGGGAAAAGACCCTGTTGGACGCTGGGCACAGCGTGACGTTCAAGACCAGCCGGGACTGAGGGCCGTGGGCAATCTGCGGTGAGGCGGAACGCCCAGGGCGAGGGATAGGGATGGGGATAGGGGTAGGGGGCAGTGGGAAGCGCGACCATGATGGATCTATCCAAGGAGCGGGTCTGCGTCACCGGCGGGGCGGGGTTCCTGGGGCGGTGCGTGTGCCAAAAGCTTCGCGAGCGTGGCGTGCCGGAGCAAAACCTGTTTATCCCCCGTCGTAGCCGGTACGACCTGACGCGCGAGGGCGACGTGGCGCGGCTGTACGAAGACGCGCGGCCGAGCGTGGTGATCCACCTGGCGGCGGAGGTGGGGGGGATCGGTGCGAACCGGATGCACCCCGGCCGGTTCTTCTTTGCCAATATGGCCATGGGCCTGCACCTGATCGAGCACAGCCGGCGGCAGGGCCTCAAGAAGTTCGTGCACACCGGGACGGTCTGCGCATATCCGAAGTTCGCCCCGGTCCCGTTCAAGGAAGAGGACTTGTGGAACGGCTACCCGGAGGAGACCAATGCGCCATATGGCGTAGCGAAGAAGGCTTTGTTCGTCATGCTCGACGGGTACCGGCGTGAGTACGGCTTGAGCAGTGCGGTGGTTGTGCCGGTGAACCTGTACGGGCCGCACGACAACTTCGACCTGGATACTTCGCATGTGATCCCGGCGCTGATCCGTAAGTGCGAGGAGGCCCGTGTCCGCGGCGAGGGCCGGATCACCTGCTGGGGGACGGGGTCGGCGTCGCGGGAGTTCTTGTACGTGGAGGACGCGGCGGCAGGGATCGTCCGGGCTGCGGAGCGCGTCGACGTGCCGGAGCCGATCAACCTCGGGACGGGCAGCGAGATCACGATCCGCCGGCTGGTCGAGCTGATCGCGGGGTTGTGTGGGTTTACGGGCCGGATCGAGTGGGACGCCACGAAGCCGGACGGCCAGCCGCGGCGTTGCCTGGACACGTCTCGCGCCAAGAAGCTGCTGGATTGGAGCGCCGAGACCTCGTTCGAGGACGGGCTGCGAAGAACGATCGATTGGTGGCGGGAGCATGGTGTATCCCAATCGACGCTGGTGAGGGGGAACGTCTGAGTG
>JAJUHR010000443.1 GCA_029267795.1 Planctomycetota bacterium | reverse complement strand
GGGATCACCGCCGAGGCCTGCCGCAGCAGCCCGACAAAATAGTCGTGCTTCGCTTGGGCCTTGGCCGGTTCGTCGCCATCTGTGCCCTGTACGCCGAATAGGCTGACGACCTCGGCGCTGTCGAGCAGGAAATGCCTGCAGCCCGAGCCGGCGCTGACGATCTCGCCTTGGCTCAAATCGGGGCAACGTTTACAGAGCTGACCAGGATTCTTTCTCGCCTCGGTGCCCCCCAGCTCCTGCACACCCACCAGGTGGCCACCCGCATTGAACACCAAGGCCCAGCGGGCTAGCTTGGGTTTGAACCCCGGCTCGCTGATCAAGCCATGATCTTGGGCGTAGCGCGTCAACAGGTCGAGCATCACTCGGCCCTCCTTTTCTTCCTGCGGGGCGCCGGCGCCTCCGACCGGGGCGGCTTCAGCACCGCTTCGCTTTCAAAAGGTGGGACTTCCAGCACCCCGCTTTGGACCGACGCCCGGAAGAGCGTGATATACGGCTTGTCCTCACTACCCCCCAGCCGCGACAAATCAAATACGTCGTACAGCATCAGGCCCAGGTCCCGGTCCAGCGAGATCGGCGGGGCCGAGGCTTCAGAAGAATCCAGCAGCTCGAAATACGCGGGGAACTCCCGGCACCCAAAATACGGCTGCTGAAAACACTTGCCCTGGCTGGCCCGACGGACGAACTGCTCGTCGAACGCCGCCTGCTGCGATTCAAACCCCGGCCAGGGCACGATGTGGGCGTGCATCCGGTACCGCACCCCACGCAGCGCCATGGTCTGCCGCTGCGTTCGGCCTTTCATGTCCGTTCCCAGCAGGTCCTTGTCGCCATCCGCCCACAACGGCTCGGGCTCTTCCTTGCCCGAGATCCAATGACGCACAGCGTTCGCGTTCACCCGGTCCTTAACCTCGTTTCGCCGCAGAGGCAAGTACTCCGGCGACGACAGCAGCTCGACCCGCGTCACCTGCCAGCGGAATTCGGTGGGCTTGGCGTAGATCGCGTCGAAGATGCCCCGGACCGCACTGGGCGTCGGACACGGGTAGCTCCACCGCTCCACCTTGCCCACGTCCGGCCTGGAAAAACACGCGAAATCTCCCCAGGTTTCGAGCCGGTGAACGATTCCACTCATGGACTCTCCTTTCTGAATCTCACGCGATCCATGACGCGGTGAGCTCCTTCAACCCCAGCAGGTCGCGGTCGTACAAACCGCCCGGCGGGTTTTCCAACAAAACAAACCACTGTGCTGCAAGGTGATCAGGCTCTTGCTTGGCTGACCATCGCAGGGGTTGCAGGCTGTTCCACCCCTCGTCACCGGGCTTCGGTCGCCGTAAACCCACGGCATGCGGCTGGGCGTCTCGCACCCACTGCCGCGTCAGTCGGCCTTCCGATCCGTCCCGTTCGAGCTGCGCGCACAGCCCCTCATAGGTCGTCCGGTCATACGGCACCAGCACGTTGATCGTGTCCTCTTTGATCAGCCGGTACAGCCTGGCTACTTCCGCGAAATTCAGCCCAACGATCGCCTCGTGCAACTCCTTGGCGGACTTTTTTTGTGCCACGTCGGAAAGAGCGTACAGGGTCTCGTAATACCGGCGCAGCAACGGCGGCAAATCGAGTAGCTCGGCCAGTTCCCCATCACGGCCGCCGTCGCGCAACATATTCAGAAAAGTCTTGGTGCTTTCAGCGGCTTGCTCGTACTCGCCGGGTGGGT
>JAJUHR010000329.1 GCA_029267795.1 Planctomycetota bacterium | reverse complement strand
GCCGTCGTTGGCCAAGTCCGCCCAGTTGGCCATCGCCTGCCGCTGCAGGTACCGCACCCGCGACGCGTAGACGTCCGCCAGCAGCTGACGCGCCGCGACCTGCTGCTCCGGCGTGCCGGCCTCCAGCGCAGCCTTGAGCTGTTCCGCGGCCTGGCTCAGCAACTTCTGGCGGTAGGTCTGCAGGTCCGAGGTTTCCCCCGGCGGCACGAACCCCTCCTCGGATTTGCTGATCAACGCCGCCGCCTCTCGAAGCTGAACCGAATCGGTCGCCTGCTCATCCGCGCAGCCCCAGAGCAAAGCCACCATAGCGAAGAGGACAATCGTCTTGCGCACAACTCAATTCCTTTCCGGGCATCCGCTCGACCCAACTGCTTCCCCGGTCACGGTGGCGGCAGGTTCCGTCAGTCGGTATCAGTGGGAACTAACGCGGGCCCTGAAGCCTCAAGCGTACCCGAACCATCGGGCCTCGCAAAGCCGCTTTACCCAAAGTGACGGACCTTCCCTTGCAAGCTGATTTCACGGAGCCGCTGGCGGGACACCAGCACCACCCGTGTCAGACGCGGCAGGGGCTTCAGGTTCGACAGCTTCCTCCACGATTCCATAATCGGGTTTGGGCCGGTATAGGCTGCCGATCCACTGAGCAATCTGCTGGAAGTACCGGTCGCTGGGATCGGTGAAGTAGGGCTTCCAGCCCGGGGCGCTCGGGTGCGGCGCCAACGTTTTGACCGCGGGCAGGCCGTACTGCAGCAGCAAAGATCGTGGGGGATCATCCCGATTGATCAGACCAAGACCACCTACGCTCGTGATCTGCAGCAGGAAGAAATTGGTATACACCGTGGCGTCGTCGCTACGAACCGAAGCGACCAAGGGCAGACCGTATCCGTCGGCTCCCCCGTGGCATTCTGAGGTACCGCAGTAACCTAACACGTATCGCTGGTGGATTTCGCTGCGAAACCGGCCCAGCGCCGGCGGGTCGCCCCGCACTTGGACCTGAGGGTAAAACTCGCGGGCGCGCAATTGAAAGAATATGTCTAACTGCTGATATCCTTTAAGGTTGCGGAACCGGGCCTGGTTCACGGGGCCTTGCAGGTCTGCCCGACGATTTGAGTAAGACTCCAGGAACCGATCCACCGCCTCGCGAGGGATTGCCACCACGGGCTTCGCCTCGAGCAGGTTTTCCGGAAGCTCGATCACCTTGAGCACGTTGATCTGGGCCGCCGTCAGCCGCCGCCGCTCTGAGCCCGACGGCGTAGTCTGGCCCGGACCCGGCAGGGGGGTGGTAAGACCGGGAGCCAGCGTAGCCATCGAAGGAGCAGCCCCCTCGCCTTCTCCCTGTCGTTGCTCGGCTCGGGATGCGGCGATATCCCTAAGCCTCACGAACCGGCCGTCTTGCGGATACCGCGCAATCATCTGCTCCAGCTCCCGCACCGCCAGCTCGTAGGCCTCCTTTTGGAACACCAACCACGTGGCTAGCTCATACCGGCCCTGGACATCATCCTCAGCCAGCTCCGCGAGCCGCTGACGGTACTGTTCTTCGACCGTCGGTTGGTACCGCAGCTCCTTGATGTTGGATCTTTCGATTCGCAGGGAGATGCCCGCGATCTGCAGCGTCACGCCCTGTTCGTCTTCGTCGACGACCTCCCCCGTCAGCTGCCTGCCGTCCAAAGTGGTCACCACCGCCTCTCGGGCCCAGCACGGGGAAAGCCAAACCAACGCTAATCCCAGCGCCGCCCAGGCAGCAACAACTCGGCCCACTCTTCTTGTTGTCATGCGGGTCTTCGCTCTCGGTGGCGAACCCCTAACCACCACCGCCTCCGTCTCATGGGTCCGATCAACGCCCCCCTGGCTCCGAGGCGGAGAGCCGGGCACAGGTCACTTGGCCGGGCCCAGCAGCTCCATGATCAGGGTGATCAGCCGCTCCAAGCGGACGGGCTTAAGCAGGTACCCGTCCACCTTCAGATACTCGGCGTACTGCTGGTGCCGACGCCCCTCGTTGGCGGTGATCATCACCACCTTCGGCGCGCGCGGCAGGCGCTTGACCTTCTCCAGCACCAGGAACCCGCTTCGCTTCGGCAGCATCATGTCCAGCACCACCAGCTCCGGAGACTCGGTCTCGCACAACTGCACAGCCCGGTTTCCGTCGAAGCACGTCAACGTTTGGGCCCCTTCGGCCTGCAAAGCTTGATTCGTAACCTCCAGCACCTCCCGGTCGTCATCGACGATCAGAATGCGCTTACCCTTCAACCTCTGTTCTATGGCTTGTTCGAGCATGGGTTCGGCCTCCCGTTCCGAAAACAATACCCCCAATTTCCCCCGCCGCGGCTCAGCGGTCAAGACATCTAACACAACCCACAATCATACGCACAGCCGCGCCCCACGATCGACCAAGCCCGGGCGATCGACTCATCGTTCTTCCGGGGGCGGCGGGTTCATCAGCCGATCCATCGTCCCCGCGTCGATCCACGGCAGGTCCTCCAGCTTGCGACGCAACGCCGCCGGCATCGGCTTGCCCGCACGCTCGTGCGCAGGCCGGCTGCGCCAGCGCCGGTGCATCCATAGGTACTGCTCCGGGCATTCGCGGATCATCGTTTCGATCGCCCGCATGTACCGCGCCGTGATGTAATACAGCGGGTCCGGTCGGCCCGCCCAATCGTCCGGGTAGATGATGTCCGTCGTCCCCAGCTCGTAGCGGTACGCGTTGCCGATCCGCCGGGCATACCCGCAGATGATCGGCACGTTCTGGTTCATCGCCAGCAGCCCGATCGACTTG
>JAJUHR010000201.1 GCA_029267795.1 Planctomycetota bacterium | reverse complement strand
TGGCCCTTGAAGTAGATGAACATCGCGAAGACCAGGGCCAGCGGCACCAGGACCTTGGCGGAGGTTCGGAGGATGACGGTGTTCATCATGAGTCGCCCACCTGTCCCACCGTGGGGAAGCGCAGCTGGTGCCTGGAGTCCGGCTCGCCGGTGGGCTCGGGGATGTCGAGCCGCAAGAACCGTTTGCCCGCCAGTCGGGCCTCTTCTTCTTCGACACGCTCTTTCGGGGATTTGAAGCCGCGGCGTCGGCGCAGGATGGTCCAGACGCCCATGGCGGCCAGGCCCAGCACGGTGATTTCGCCCATGGTGTCAAACCCGCGCAGGTCGACCAGCACGACGTTCACCGCGTTGTCGCCGCCGGCCCCGTGGTGCAGGTCTTGCTTCGTGTCGCGTTGGTCGGGCGCAGCGCGGTTGACGACGCCGCCACCCCAACGGTTCAGGGGGACAGCGGTGGTGTCGACGCCCTCGTAGCTGTTGCGCAAGAAGAACTCGCCGAGGTTGGCGATCGGCTGGCCGTAGCGGTCCCGGAAAGCGCCGGAGGGTTGCGGGCCGACCGAGCTGGTCAGGGTTAACCAGAACATCATGGCGCCCACGGCCACCGCGATGGTGACGCGGGGCATGACCCAGACGCGCGGCCTGGGCGGTTCGGAAGGGAGCAGGCTCAGCACCAAGAGGAACAGCACCAACGAGACGATCTCGATGCTGATCTGGGTCAGCGCCAGGTCGGGGGCGCGATACAGGTAGTAAACCGCGGTCACGCTGAACCCGCAGGCCCCCAGCACGAGCACCCGGCTGGCACGGTCTTTGACCACCGTCAGCAGGATCGCGGTCAGGCAGACCAGGAACGTCAGCAGCAGCCCCTGGCCGAATTCGCCGGGGCGTTCGAGCTCGAACCGCGCCTCCGCGGGCCACTGCCGGACCAAGCCGTCGAAATCGAAGCCCACGGACCAGGCGAACATGCCGACGAAGGCGAGCCAGACCAGGGCGACGTACCACGCGGCGTGGCCGGTCTGAAGCGAGCCAAACGCCCGCCCGCCGCCTTTGGTGACCAGGTTGTAAAAGCCGGGGTAGGCGTGATCCAAGGGATCGTCGTACTCGCGGCGAAGCAGCGGCAGGAAGCCCAGCACCACCCCCAGGCCGATCGCCAAACCGCTCATGATCAGCGGCAGTTGCGGGTGCGATAGGTGCCCGAGGATGTCGACGAAGCTGGGCAGGTGACGCTCGTAGTATCGGCTCGGTTCGAGGTGCTGGAGCACGAAGCGGTCGAGCACGCCCGGCGCGAGCCCGCCGATAAATTGGAACGCGACCACAATCGCCCCGGGCAGCCAGAGGAAGATCGGCCAGAAGCCGGTTTCGTGAGCGTGCCCGTGGCCCCCCCCGGAAGCCCCGGAAGCGTCATGACCCGCGGGATGGGCCGTGAGAGGGGCTGCGGTGTGTTCTGCGTTGGCAGCGGCGTGGGTATGGGCATCGGCTGCTGGATGCGCGTCCACCATGGCTTGCCCGTCACCTTCGGACTCGCCACTCGACTCGGATGAAGCGACCACCGGCCGGGCGAGCAACGTGGTGGCCAGGCGGATGAAGATCGCGACGTTAAACATCCCGGTGGCTATGCTCGCGGCGATCAGCAGGTAGAACGCCGGGTGATGCGAGGCCTCGAAGGCATGGTAAACCTGGTAAAAGAAGAACTCTTTGGCGACGAAGCTGAGCGTGCCCGGCCCGGCGGCCAGTCCATAGGCAGCCAGGAGCAGAACCGTAGCCATAATCCAACTGGTGCGGTTGCGCCAGAAGAACCCCCGGAGCTGCGGCAGCTGCCGCGAGGCGACGTGCCCGATCGCTCCGGCCAGGATGAACAAGGGGGCCTTGTACAGAGCGTGGTTGAGCACCTGGGTCACATCCCAGATGAGGTTGGGCTGACCCTCGTGGGTGAATGCCGCCAGGCCGTACATGCACATCAGCAGCCCAAGTTGGCTGACCGTGGTGTAAGCGAAGATCTGTTTCAGGTCGGTTTTCTGTAGCGCGACGAAGGCGCCGTAGACCATCGTCAGGGCGCCCAGGCCGAGGATCAGCTTCGGCCAGATCGGCAGGACCGTGGCGAAGTACGGCCAGAGGCGTCCGACTAGGTAGACGCCCGCCTTGACCATCGTGGCGGAGTGCAGGTACGCGGACACCGGCGTCGGGGCCACCATCGCCCCGGGCAGCCAGAAGTGCAGCGGGAACTGGGCGCTCTTGGCGGCGGCGCCGGCGAAGATCAGGACGAACGCCCACCGCGTCGTGGCGTCGTTCTGCAGGGGAGAGCCGAACAAGCCGCTGAACGTCCACTGGCCGGTGTGCTGGCCCAGCAGGATCAGGCCGGTCATCAGCGCCAGCCCCCCCATCCCGGTGACGACGAACGCCTGCATCGCTTTTTTGACCGCGGTAGGGTCGTCGCGCTCCCATCCGATCAGAAGGAACGAGCTGACGGAGGTCATCTCCCAGAACAACAGCAGCAGGACGAAGTTGTCGGCAAGCACGATGCCGAGCATCGTCGTCATAAACAAGTGCAGGCTCGGGAAGAAGCGGTACAGCGCGTCCCGATCGGGCCCGAAGTAGGCGCGGGCATACAGCGTGATCAGCAGGCCCACGCCGGCAACCAGGAACGCGAAGAACAGCCCGAGCCGATCGGCGTTCAACTGCAGGTTCAGCTGCAGCTGGGGCATCCAGGCGCGGAAGAACACGCCGGCATCGGTGCCATGCTTGGCGACGAAAACCCCCAGAAGCAGCAAGGAGAGCGCCGGGCCCAGGATGGCCAGGCCGACGCGCTGCGTCAGGTCCCGGCGGGGCAGGGTCAGGGTAAACGCCCCGCAGGCCGCGGGCGCAAGGATCGCGGTTGTAAGCAGCCAGATTGGGTTCATGGCGGTGTCGGTCGCGTCCCCGGCCCCCGGGTCCGTGCTAACGAATACCTAGAGCATCGGCTACGCGCATGGGTGCACTCAACCACGATTCGCGGCGGCCTGACGGGGGATGGGGGCGTTCCGATCTCCCTCCCGAGGCGTGCGGTGTCCTCACGTCACGATAACTATCGTAGGATGACAGGGACACCCGAGAAGCCCGACGGGGTGACGAAAATCCAAGGTTGGGGCGGTGGAGCGTTGCTGTGTCGCGGTTCCCTTGTACCTTATCTACCCGATGAGCCACGAAAATTTATGGGCGCCTTGGCGCCTGCCGTACCTGCAGCAGATGGGGGCGGAGTTGACCGACGCCGCTTCGCGCGGGACTTCCGGGGGCAGGCCCGCTGGGTCGTGCTTTCTTTGCGAAGCGATGGGCGCGCAGCCCGGCACGGAGGAGGCGAAGCGCCGGTTGGTGTTGCTCCGCGACGACCGCGGCGTGATGCTGCTGAACCGGTTTCCGTATTCGAACGGGCACCTGATGGTGGCGCCAGCGGACCATCTGGCGGACCTGCCGGAGCTAACCGCGGCCCAACGTGCGGGGCTGATGGAGCTGACCGCGCTTGCGGAAAAGCTGCTGCAGACGGCGATCAACCCGCAGGGGTTCAACGTCGGGATCAACCTCGGTCGATGCGCGGGGGCGGGTGTGCCCGGTCACTTGCACGTGCACATCGTGCCGCGATGGCACGGCGACACGAACTTCATGCAGACGGTGGGGCAGATTCGGGTGATCCCCCAGGCCTTGGAAGAGAGCTACGAACACCTTAACGCCGTGCTGGTGAAGTTACTGGGCGATCGGGCGCGTCCGGGGGTGAATACGGAGGGGGATCGGTCGGGATAAGCCATACAGGGCGATGTCATCGGGTAAAACAAAGCGGGGGTTGCCGGCCGGGGGCCGGGGAATATGTGGGCTACGCGAGGCGACCCCGTGCACGGTGATCCGGCGGGGATTTCCGGGGGGGCTCCGGGGATCTCCGGGGGTCACGGATCGACCTTCACGCTGCGGGGCGGATGTCGAATCGGATGCCGACCTCATGCTCCGAGCCGCGGGAGATGCACCGGACGACGTGGCCGTAGAGGTCCATGCCCCGGTCGGATCCATGCGGGGGGAAGAAGAGGCAGATCGGGCTGCCGATCTCAACCGGTTCCGGGGCGAGGGCGCCTACGCCGCTGTCGGAGATGTTCAGCAAGCGCAGCGAGGAGATGTGGTTGCGTGGGCGGGACGGGGCTGTCGAGGTGCGCAGCGCGGTGACATGCCCGCTGATGATGTGCCTCTTGGCCCGGCGCCGCTCGAAAGGAAGGGTGTCGGCACGACGCTCGTTGAGCTCGACGAGTTTTAGCGTAGCTTGTGACATGACCTTCTCCTAAAGTGGTTTTGATCGTGCTGCCGGTGATTGGATCGGTTGAGGCACGCTTAGGGTTTATTGGGTTTGACACGAATCGGCGCACATCGCGGCAAGGTTTACC
>JAJUHR010000189.1 GCA_029267795.1 Planctomycetota bacterium | reverse complement strand
TAGAACCGGTTTTGAAACCCCTCTCCCCTTCTTGAGGAGAGGCCGGGTGAGGCGATGAAACTCCCGACAAATCATCGATCCATCCCTCATCCGAAGCCCTCTGTTGAGTCAGGAAGGGGGTTATCAACTGCTCCCAGTTCGATCGGTTCCCGCCGAAGTGGGACAGAACTTTAAGATCGCGGGCGTGAGGTTGGGGCAGGGCAACCCTTCCGTGGGGCAGGTTCGACTACACTTCAAGCGTGAGCGATCGATTGCCTAGGGATTTTTACCGGCGCGACCCGGTTGAGCTGGCGACGGCACTGCTGGGCCAGAGGCTCGTACGTATTCACGACGGGGCATGCCTGACGGGTTTGATCGTCGAAGTCGAGGCGTACCTGGGTGTCCCGGACCGCGCGGCCCACACCTACGCAGGCCGGCGCACGATCCGCAACGCCTCCATGTGGAGGGAGGGCGGGCACGCGTACGTGTACTTCACCTACGGCTTGCACCACTGCTTCAACGTGGTGGCGGGGCGGGAGGGCGACCCCGTGGCGGTGTTGGTGCGAGCCTTGGAGCCGGTGGAAGGTCTCGATGCGATGACCCGGTTTCGCCTCCGGCCGGGGGGCAACGGCCGCGATCCCACGCACAGACTGCCAGCGACCGAGCTGTGCTCCGGCCCCGCGAAACTGTGCCAAGCGATGCGGATCGATCGGTCGCTTGACGGGGTCGACCTGGTCCGTAGCGACGAGCTGTTTATCGAGCGGGTTCGCCGCCGAACGTATCCCGCCTCACGCATCGGGGTGGGCCCGCGGATCGGCGTGGCGTACGCCGGGGAATGGGCCCGAAAACCCCTACGCTTCTTCCTTGCGGGCAACCCTCACGTGAGCCGCGCATGACCAAGCAAACTTATTGGCTACAGCGAACGCTGTCGCCCACCGGGATCCATGTGGGGCCTTGTGCCTGGCGGGCTTCGATGGTGGCGAACGCCGACGCGGAGTACGTGGTCCAACGGCCCTCGCTGGTGGTGGTTGATCCCGAGGACGAGCCCGCGTTGCTGGGCCGGATCGCGTCGCGCCTGCGGGATTGGCCGGCCCCCCGACCACCGATCATGCTCACCGTGCCCGAGCCCGCCTTTGCGCGCCAGCTGCGCGACGCGGTGTTGCGGCGGATCGGCCAACTCGGCGTGGAGCGTGTCGAAGCCCTGACGCTTCGGGTCGAAGACCCGCAGGAACTCAAGGGTGGAGGGACGCTGCAGACCCTGTTCGACCTTCGCAGCCAGGGGGTTGTCGGCGAGATCGGCCTGGCCCACTGCGACGTCCGGGCGGCCGAGTGGTTGGCGATCCATTCGGCGGCACGGGTGTTGGTGGTCGATTACAGCATCGAGAACCAAGCGGCACGTTACCGATTGATCGGCACAGCACGGGAATACGGCATGGCGTTGGTGGCGCTGCACCAGCCCGCCGATGACCCCGTAGCGGTGCGGTTTGCCCTCGGGGAGTCGCAGCGCATCCTGCCGGTGATGGATCGGGCATTGCCCCCGGAACTGCAGCCGATGGGGCGCGACGAAATCGAATCGTGCTGGCAATCGTACTGCGCCACACACCTTGCCCCCGAGCCTTTGCCGCGGTCGGCGCCCCCGGAATTCGCTTGAAAAACTCGACCCGTTCGGATGGGCCCGCGGTCTTACGGCGCACCTTGGGTAGGGTGGTCCCGCAATAGGTCGGGCCGGAACCGAGCGGTCAGCCGCACCGCTTGTTCGCTGCGCCAGGCTTCGATGGCCGCGTGGTCCCCACTAAGCAACACCGGCGGCACGTCCACCCCCTGCCAGGTTCGTGGGCGGGTGTAATGCGGGCAGTCAAGCAGTCGGCCCCGGGTTGGCGAGAAGCTCTCGTGCTGGCACGATTCCTCGTGCCCGAGTACCCCCGGGATCAGGCGCACCACGGCGTCGATCAAGACCATCGCCGGCAGTTCACCCCCGCTGAGCACGTAATCGCCGATGCTCAGCCGAAGGATAGGGTCGAGCTTCTCGATCACACGTTCGTCGACGCCCTCGTAATGCCCCGCGATGATCAGTAGCCTCGGGCGGGTGGCTAGCTCCTCGACGAGGGGCTGTCCCAGCTTGCACCCTTGCGGGGTCATGAGGATCCGTATGGCCGGCCGCTGATCCAACCGCTCCACTGCCATCACCGCGTCCCAGATCGGCTGGCACTGCATGACCATGCCTGGGCCGCCTCCGAACGGGCGGTCGTCGACCTTGCCATGCTTGTCTGTGGTGTAGTCGCGGATATTGGTCAGATGGTAGGAGACCGGGGCGGGGCGCCGCTCGCTGCCCTGGCTGGCGCGCTTGAGGGTGCTGGAGCCGAGCACCCCATGGAACATCTCGGGAAAGAGCGTCAGGACGTCGATGCGCACCGGTAACTAACCCCCCTGGCATAGCTGCCGGCGGCGGGCATTCCCCCGACGATCCGGGCGGTTGGCTGGAAAGCTCTAGGCCTGGGGCTTGGCGGGCTTTTTCTTGGCGGGCGATTCGGCGGGGAGGATCCCAGCCTTACGCAAGAGGTTGCGGACGGTCTGCGACGGCTGAGCCCCGACGCTGAGCCAGTACTTGATCCGCTGCTCGTTCAGTCGGACCTGCTCTGTACCCTCCTTGGCCAGAGGGTCGACGATCCCCAGTTCCTCGATCGCCTTGCCGTCGCGCGGCGCCCGGATATCCATCGCGCTGAGGCGATAGCATGGTCGATGACGCCGCCCGAACCGCTTAAGCCGCAACCTCACTGCCACGGGTGAAATCTCCAATGATCCGCCGGCATCCAAAGGCCAGACACATCGGCTCGGCGCCAGCTCCCACCAAACCCCAGATCATAACCTTCCCCGTACGTCGCTGCAATTTCTGACCCGAGGGCAGCTTGTGCGTAAGGGCCGTCTTTGCCCTCGCAGGCGGTATTCGGGAAACGCTTCTGGTGGCTTGGCGTGGTCGTTTTGATCAGATTCGAGAGCTATGGACCCGAAATCGGTTCCTTTTAATCGTGCACCGAGACCCTCGTAAGCTGTCCCGGCAGGCATTCTGGCATGCGGTAATCCGTACCCGCACAGCCTTAAGGCTTCCCGCCATCGGTTTTTTCGAAACTCATTTTTTTAAATACATTTTTTGAGCGTAAGTCCATATGAATAAAGGGCTATATTCGAAAAAATCTTGACATTTTTCCTGGAAACGGGTAGCTTGAATCCCCCTCTGTGGGGGTATTTCTTTATCTGTGCCCATGAGGAGAGGAACTGGGGAAGAGATCAAGGCAATTCTGGTTATTTCGTTTCTGACGCCGAGGCTGGTGGGGCAATGGGTTTTAGGCCATAAGCTAGATTTGAAGGGGCTGGGCTGGAAGCAATTCAAGATTAGTAGGTGTTTTGTTAAACGGCCCGTTCTTCGTTGTATGGCATGAGCTTACGAATCGGTGGGGCAATTTCAGACTGCTGCAATTGGGGGGGCATCACGGCAGCTTGGGCAAACCAAGTCGTTTAATCTTTGGGATTTTTCGCGAGCGGGTAGCCGCGGCCCAGGGCACAGGCAGGCACGAATAAAAAGAGGAAGCGAAAGATGTGGCGTCCGAAAGCGACTGTTCTACGAGGGTTGGTTGCGGCGTTGATGGGTGGATCGGTGCTGGCTTCGAGTCATGTAGCACGCGGTGACGCGATCATCGACTGGAACCAGCAGCTGCTCGACGCGGTCAAGAACACCAGTTTAAACCCACCCCGCGCCGCCCGCGCCATGGCGATGACCCACTTGGCGATGTTCAACGCGGTCAATGCCGTGGACCAGACCCATCACACTTACGGTGGGTTTGGCCTGCTTGCTGCTAACCCGGGCACCTCACGGGAAGCGGCGGCGGTGGAGGCTGCGTACAACGTGCTGACGAACCTGTTCCCAACGCAAGCCGCTGCATTCACGACAGCCCGGGGAAACTCTCTGGCTGCCATCCCCGATGGTCAGGCCAAGACCGACGGGATCAATCTGGGCTTGGCCGCAGCCAACCACATGCTCACGCTGCGTGCGAACGACGGTTCGGACAACGTGGTGCCTTACGTGCCGGGGTCCGACCCGGGCGACTGGCAGACGACCCCTCCGGCCCACGCCCCCGCGTTGCTGCCGCAGTGGCCCAACGTTACGCCGTTTGCGATGACCAGCGGCTCGCAGTTCCGTTTACCCGGACCGCCCACCTTGGATAGCGCCGAGTGGGCGGCGGCGTTCAACCAGGTTAAGGACATCGGTTCGAAGACCAGTGCGACGCGTACGGCCGATCAGACCGAGATCGCTTACTTTTGGGCCGATGGCGCCGGCACGTTCACCCCGCCGGGCCACTGGAACAAGATCGCACAAGAGGCCGCGACCGCGCACGGCTACGACATCTCCCAGAACGCCCGCCTGTTCGCCTTGTTGGGCATAGCGGTGGCCGATTCGAGCATTTCCTGCTGGGACAACAAATACACCTACAACTTCTGGCGCCCGATTACAGCGATCCGTAACGCCGAAACGGACGGCAACGACGCCACCGTGGACGACGACGCCTGGGAGCCCTTGATCGTGACG
>JAJUHR010000053.1 GCA_029267795.1 Planctomycetota bacterium | reverse complement strand
GTTCGACGGATCGTGTCGCACTATGTCACGGAGATGCTGGGGGTAGCGCCCCAGCAGTTCGAGCTGCCCTCGGATGCGCTGGATTACGCGGCTCTGAACCCGGAGATCGGTGTGATCCTCATCGATTGGCACCTCGGGGACACCAACGGCCTGCAATGGTTGGCGCCGTTAGGGCGGGAGTGGCCGGCTGCGGTTTTCGTCGTCATGTCCGCGGACTCTGACCCCAGGGGTTTCGTGGAGGCGGCCAAGTGCTGCCGCACAGCTCTGTGGTGGCGCAAGACCGATAGCATCGCCATGCTTGGCAGCCTGATTCGAGTGGCGATGGAAGAGCACCGGCGACGGATATCGGGTGAAAGTTCGCAGAGCCTGTCGGAGTTGAAAGACCAAGCGATTCGGGAAGCCTTGGCGTTGCACGGGGGCAACATCGAGCAAGCGGCTAAGGTTTTGGGTATTTCAGCAAGCACGATCCGGCGTCACCTGTCAACCTAATGACGGGCCCGATCATTTTGAAAAGTTATCCACAATTAGTAGGTCGGCAAGCCCTGAAAATACGGGCTTTTGCCACCATTTTGCAACATTTTGCGTTGGGGTTGCCTTTTCAATAAGATATGATAACATAGTTAATTAGAGTTTTAAATTTGGATGTGTGGGGGCGGTGATTCCCACATATCCAGGAGGAAAGTCGGAATCGATACGGACAGGTCTTCGCTGTGATGTGGGCGATCGAACCGTACGAATAAAGACTTTTGTGAGATTTCCCCCATTGCCCCCGGAAGGGCTCGGTTGGCTTCGGCCGACCGGGCCTTTTTTATTGATGCCCTCTGTTTGTGCGATCGCTCGCCGCTGGGGCTGATTGTTCAATAAAGTGCTTTTGTTTGGATGTGGGGAGATGGGGCTCGAAGCGATCGAAGCGGCTGCAGTGGAGCGGCGAAAAGGCACCACCGCAAATGCTCGGGCATCGGTGCGCCATGCCCCCCCCAGCCACCCAGATCGAGCCTCTTCGTGGTACGCTGATGTATCTGAACGAAAGTAGCGTTTGGGGCTGACGTGGGCTCAGGCGGAGTCCGCCCGGCGTGCGGATGCATCGGTGAAAGCCAGCGGGTCGTTGCGGGGTGATAGCCCATAGCCGACGGGGTTGGGGGCCAATAACTTCGTAGGGCCCCCGTGTCCGACGGTTCGGCGTATCAATACCCTCACTTTGCTTCTCACGTGCGAACAGACCGGCACAATCCCTTGCGGGTCATCGGCGCGAGTTCGGCTCTTTTACAAAAGCCGGTCCGTGTTAGAGAGGCGGAGATTCAAGATTGGGGGCTCCGATCGGGGGCGTGGTTTTCGTGATTTGGTCGACGGGGGATGTAGGGGGGAGCGTGATGGCTGGAGGGTGGAGGGTTATAATCCCCCGCCTGCGTGGGGCGCCCTAATAAGATTGAGTTCTCACCGGCATAGGTTGCTTGTCGAGCAGGGATGGGGGGTGAGAGGATTGTTTGGGATCGCGGGGTCGTTCCCGGGCCATTAGCGCAGCTGGCTAGCGCGCCTCGTTGACATCGAGGAGGTCAGTGGTTCGAGTCCACTATGGCCCATTGCAAAGTCCGCTGTAATATCCCCCCAACGGAGTGCGGCGTCATCCCGCGGGGATCGGTTGATCACGTTCATCTCGGGGGACGAATTCTGGGCTCCCAAGGACCGCTTTAGCAGCGTTGGGGCCGACGCCAACGGGTGGCACTCAAAAGCTAAAAGTCAACTGAGAGCGGATGACCATTTGGTCGCCCTGTGGCGATGCCAGCAAGCCCTGTCCAGCGTTGGCCGCGGGGACCGGATCGAAGGTGTAAATCAGATCGAGTGTCAGTTTGGCGTTGTGTTGTCGGAAGTAGTAGTTCGCCCCGATAATCAGGATGTTTAGTTCGTCGGTGGTCAAGTTGCTGCTGCCGGTCTAGACCGCGCCGCCGTCGTTGCGGTAATACACGCCATCGAAGTTCAAGCATTCGTAGCGCGAGAAGAACTCCAGCTTGTTGGGGATCACAAAAACTCCACCCTGAACAAGCACTCCCAGCTGGTGAGCTCCGCCGAGGTTGCGTAGGTTGTTCACCGTAGTGCCGTTGGCGCGCACCGAGGAGTCTTCGAACTCGGGGAAGCTTTGGCCGGTGACAGCGGCGAAGACGTTCCATCCGCCGAACTCGCCGCTGACGTCGACTATCCACTTGAGGGTGTTGGGGGCGTTGGTGCCGAAGCCTTCTTCTGCGTGTTCGTAGTCCACCGCAGCGCCCAGCAGGATCGCGGGTTGGTCATCGACCCAGCTTGTAAAGTCATTGAACTGTGGCCAACCGCGTTGCCTGATGGTGGCGATGTCACCGACCAGCACATAATCGACACGTCCTGCGACAGCGTAGAGGGTCCGGTCGTTTTGGAAATCGGTGCGGAAGGAGTATGAGCCGTCGTGGAGTGCGGCCATAAGCTGCAGCCGATCCCGCCAGTACGAGAGCTGGATTCCCTGGCTGAAATCAGTCGTGAAATAGTCTGCCGAATAGGAGCGTTCCACGGCGAGCTGCTGCGGAGCGCCGATTAACTCCTCGCGTAGAAACGGCGGCTTGAGCTGACCGACCGGAGCTTCCACTCCAACAAGCTCTTGATCGCCAAAGTGACGATCGCCAGCAGGGCCAGCAGCGATGCCACGGCGAATGCCGCCACGAAGTTGTATTCGTTGTACAGCACCTCGACGTGCAGGGGGACGATGTTGGTTTTTCCTCGGACGTGACCGGAAGCCACCGATACGGCTCCGAAGTCCCCCATGGCGCGAGCGTTGGCCAGGATCACGCCGTACAGCAAGGCCCATTTGACGTTGGGCAGGGTGACGCGCCAGAGGATATGCCATCCGCTGGCGCCCAGGACCCGAGCGGCCTGCTCCTCTTCGTTCCCCTGGGCTTGCATCGAGGGGATCAACGATCTGGCCACGGAAGGGAAGGTCACAAACACCGTGGCCAGCACGATGCCCGGCACGGCGAAGATGATTCGAAGGTTGTGATCCACCAGCCACGGACATCGCCCTGTTGACCACATACAACTGGCCCGGGAACGTCCGTGGATTGGCTTCGGTCATCGATCGAGCGGCCATACTCGGCGATGGCGAGCGGCTGGAAGTTGCCAAGGCTCTGGGGTTGGCTTCCAACGCCTCGATACCGAACCGAAGCGCCGTGCCTGCGCCTCCCAATGTTCTCCAACCCACACCCGCGCTCAGTTCCATTGACGACGCGATGAAGCGTCACATCGAAACGGCTCTTACCTTCACTCGTGGCCGTATCGAAGGTCCGTACGGCGCCGCGGCGGTCCTGAAGATCAACCCTCACACGTTGCGCGGACGCATGCGAAAGCTCGGGATCGACTGGCGAGCATTCCGCAAGCGGAACACCCAGTGACATGAGCATCTTCTGCCACTGACTCGATAGACGCGATCGTGAACCGAGGAAGCTGCAAAGACTCTGATAGGTCGGGAGCGGCCGGGCGGTTCACCGGGACTCGCTCTGGGGCGATCTGGGAGTTACTGATCCACACACACCACTTGCAAGGGGAAGCTCTCGGCTGGAGCGGTCTTGCGGGTGCTCCGCAAGTTTGGGAATCGTTTCACCGTGCCGCTGGCTCTGTTCCTCGGTTGGGGGAATCTTCAGTGATGCGGCGTAGTTTGGGTCCTGTGCCCTGGCCCGTGGCCGGGTGGCATTTTGGTTTTTTTTCGCTTCGGATAGACCGGGAATCGGTAGCGGGCAATACTTCGATGATGGGCGTTCATCTTGCTCTACAGGACGTGATCGTGGAGTCCACCGTTCATTGGCTGGATTACCAGCTGTACGGCAATTCTGTTCGGTCGTGGATCGTCGCTGGGGCTGTCGCAGCAGCGATCGTGGTTGCGTTCCCCGCGGTTCGGAAGGTGGTTCGGGGGCGTCTGCTGCGCTTCGCCAAAAAGACCTCTTCGCAACTGGACGACTTGGTGGTGGGGATCCTGACGGATCTTCGGTGGTGGTTGGTGCTGGCCACGGCGCTGTACCTGGCTGGGCGGGTTCTGGCCTTGCCGGCCGGGGTGGAGAAGAGCCTGTGGGGCGTCTTCGTGATCGCGGTGGTGGTTCAATTGCTGATCACGAGCCGGTTGGTGGTGGATTTTGTGATCGGCGCGATCGTGGACCAGCATAAAGCCAGCGACGGCCAGCCGGACCCTTCGATCGTTTCGGCGTCGGGCATCATCCGCTCCGTGGTCATGCTCGCGGCGGGCAGCGTGTTGCTGCTGCTGGCGTTGGCGAATTTAGGCGTTGAGGTCACGCCGCTGATCACGGGTCTGGGGATCGGTGGGATCGCGGTGGCCTTGGCGGCGCAGTCGATTCTGGTGGATTTATTCGGTTCGCTGACGATCTTGTTGGACAAGCCGTTCCTGGTCGGCGACTTCATCATCGTGGGCGACCAGATGGGGACGATCGAAAAAATCGGGATCAAGACCACGCGCGTACGGGCGCTTTCGGGGGAACAGCTCGTGTTCTCCAACACGGACCTTCTGAGCTCTCGCATCCGGAACTTCAAGCGGATGTATGAGCGTCGGGTGGTCTTCAGCGTTGGGGTGGTGTACGAGACCCCGGTAGAGAAGCTGCAGCGTGTCCCCGAGATCATCCGTCAATCCATACTCACCCAGCAGCAGACGCGGTTTGACCGCGCCCATTTCAACACGTTCGGCGCCTATTCGTTGAACTTCGAAGCCGTCTACTTCGTAACCACTCCGGATTACAATCGATACATGGACATCCAGCAGGCCATCAATCTCGAGTTGGTGCGGCGCTTCGGCGAGGAACACATCGAATTCGCGTATCCGACGCAGGTGGAGATTTACCGTCCCGCGCAAGCGTCGTTGCCCGTGCAAGCGTAAAGCCAGTCGAGCGGTTCGATGGTGAGACATTTTGGCTTGAGGCGAACGGTTTACACCGGAGGGGTCGGCGCCTCCAATCAACGGGTGGCTCGGCGAGGCCGGGCCCGGGCGTTGCCCCGAGCGGCCTTGCGGCGCGGCTTGATGGGCTTGGAGTGTGAAGGTGTTAGGATTCCCAGGGCGGCACGGCTGGCATGGATAATGGGTGTTGTGTGCCGGAGGGCAGGCGCTTGTGCGCGTTGCGGACGGAACGGTGTCTGACGTCACGCCGGGAGTTTCCCCGTGGGCAGGGCGGGCATTCACAAGATCTCGAGGCTACTGGTGCTGGCGAACCGGCTTCCGGTCCACCGGGTGGGGCGCGAGCGGGACGCTCGTTGGGTGCCGTCCGCCGGCGGCTTGGTCACGGCCCTGCAGCCGGTGCTCCAGCGTGTGAGGGGCTGCTGGATTGGATGGACCGGGATCGGGGGGGACACGCCGCGTGCTTTTCGGCACGACGGTGTGATCATCCGGCCTGTGGCGGTGTCGGAGCAGGAGGTCGAGGACTACTACCATGGGATGGCGAACCAGACGCTGTGGCCCTTGTACCACGACGCGACGCGGACGCCGGAGTTTCGTCGCGATTGGTGGCGATCGTATTTGGGTGTGAACCAGCGGTTCGCGCGGGCGGCGGCGAACTTGGCCCGGCGTGGCGATGTCGCGTGGGTGCACGATTACCACCTGCAGATGGTGCCACGGCTGCTGCGCCGGTCGCAGCCGAATCTGAAGATCGGGTTTTTCTTGCACACCCCGTTTCCGCCGGAGGAGTTGTTCGAGTGGCTGCCCTGGCGCAGCCAGATCCTGACGGGCCTGTTGGGGGCCGATGTGGTGGGGTTTCAGACCGTCGGGTCGGCCCGGAATTTCTCACGGCTGGCGCGGGAATACACGTCGGCTGAGGGGACGGATCAGGAGCTGGCGTTTGAAGGCCGCACGATTTATGTCAACGCCTTCCCGATCTCGATCGATACTGAGTGGTGGGAAGAGCGAGCGCAGCGTCCCGACACGTTGCGGAAGGTACAGGAGATCCGCAAGCGGATCGGCCCCAAGCGAAAAATCCTGCTGGCGGTGGACCGTCTGGACTACACGAAGGGGATCGACTTTCGTCTGCAGGCTTTTGAGGAACTGCTGATGAGCAAGAAAGCCAGTTCCAGGGACTGCGTGTTGGTTCAGATCGCGGCCCCCAGCCGAGAGTCGGAGAAGGACTACTCCCAGTTGCGCGCGAAGATCGAGCGGACGGTGGGCCGGATCAACGGGCAGTTCAGCGCCCCGGGGCGGGTGGCGGTGCACTATTTTCGCAAGAATCTGACGCGGGAGGATCTGGCGGCGTACTACCTGGCGGCGGACGTGATGCTGGTGACGCCGCTGCGGGACGGGATGAACCTCGTGGCCAAGGAGTACGTCGCCACCCGGACCGATAATACGGGGGTGCTGGTGCTCAGTCAGTTCGCCGGTGCGGCCCGAGAGCTGACGCGGGCGTTGATCGTCAACCCGCGGGATATCGATCAGATGACGAAGTCGATCCTGCAAGCGATGCGGATGCCTTACGAAGAGGCCGCGGCGCGGATGTCGATCTTGCGGATGCGGGTGCGCCGTCACGATGTCTACCTGTGGGCGGAGCACTTCCTCCAAGCGTTGACGTCATGAGTGCTCTGGATGCTCAACTGGAGCGCCTGTCCAAGGCGCCGCGGCTGTTGATAGGCCTGGACTACGATGGGGTGATCGCCCCGCTCGTGGGCGACCCGGCGACGGCGATGCCCTTGCCCGGGATGGTCGAATGCCTGGCGTCTCTGGTGCGGGTCCGCCAGACCGATGTGGCGGTGGTCTCGGGCCGACCGCTGCGAACCCTGCGGGGCTTCCTGGGGCAGGTGCCCGATATCGAGCTGGTGGGTTCGCACGGAGCGGAATGGTCGGGTCGGGGGATCGACGAGGAGCCGGCGGCTCGGAGCGAACCGCTGGTGGCCATGGGCGAATGTCTCCGCGCGGTCGCTGCGGAGTTCCCAGGAAGCCTGGTCGAAGAGAAGCCCCACGGCGTGGCGTTCCACTTCCGGCAGGTCGACCCCCAGAAGGCGGAGCTTGCCGAGGCGCGGGCTCGCCAGGTGGCCGCCGCGGTGCCGGGCATCATTGTCCGGCCGGGCAGGATGGTCGTGGAGTTCACACTGACCACCGCGAACAAAGGCGACGTGGTCAAGCGACTGCGGCACCACACCGGGGCCGCGGCGATCCTGTACCTCGGCGATGACGTCACGGACGAAGACGCGTTCCGTGCGCTGAGCGATCCGGACGTTGGGGTCTCGGTCAGCGGGGCGCGCGAAGGGGCGGCGTTTGACATTGCCGACGTTCACGCTGTCCTGTCACTGCTGACCCGCCTGCTCGACCTGCGACGGGCGTGGGCGGAATCGACGCGGCCGGTGCCGATCGAGTCGCACTCGTTGCTTTCGGATCAGCGGGCGGTCGCCCTGGTTGACCCGCGCGGTTCGGTCGTGTGGCTGTGCGGCCCGCGGATCGACTCGCCGGCGATCTTCGCTTCGCTGCTGGGGCCGCGCGTGCTGGAGACGCCCGGCGAACCGCAATCCGCCGGTGAATTCAGTGTTTCTGCCGCGGAACCCGGTGCGGCGTGCCAGCAAAGCTACCTGGGCGATTCCCTGTTGCTGCAGACGCGATGGCCTACCTTCACGGTGACCGACTACCTGGACTGCTCGGGCGGGCGGCCGTTTCAGCGGGCGGGTCGCTCCGAACTGATCCGAGTGGTCGAAGGCCTGGGGACGGCGCGGGTGGTGTTTGCGCCGCGGCTCGACTTTGGCCGCACCGCCACGACCCTCGTGGTCAAGCCGGATGGGCTGGTCGTCGAAGGCCAGGCGGACCCGATCGTGCTGTTCGCCCCGGGGGTCAAGTGGACGATCCGTGCCGATGGGCCGCACCACACCGCGACGGCGGAGGTGGGGCTTGCCGACCGGCCGGTGGTGCTGGAGCTGCGTTTCGGCAGCGGCAGTTTGCGTCCGGCCGTGGTGTCCGAGGCTCATCGCCGCCAGCAAACCGAGCGGTACTGGAGCGCCTGGGCCCAGTCGCTCCGCCTGCCGCAGCTGGCCCAGGACCTTGTGCGGCGCAGCGCGCTAGCGATCAAAGGGAAGGTGTACGGCCCGACCGGAGCGATCGCCGCGGCGGCCACCACGGGCCTGCCGGAGTGGCCCGGCGGTGTACGGAACTGGGATTACCGCTACTGCTGGCCGCGGGACTCGTGCCTGGCGGCGGAAGCGTTGGCGCGGCTGGGCGACACGCGGCAGGCCATGCACATCCTGGACTGGCTGTTGGCGATCGTCGACCAGACCGGCTCACCGGAGCGGCTGCGTCCGATCTACACGGTGCTCGGCCAGGAGGTCGGGGCCGAGGCCAACTTGACCGATCTGGCCGGCTACGCCTCGAGCCGCCCCGTGCGGGTCGGCAACGCGGCGACCCAGCAGGTGCAGCTCGACGTGTTCGGCCCGATCGTGGACCTGGTGTGGAAGCTGGCGGAGATCGGGGCCCCCGTCTCGCCGGACCATTGGCGGCTGGTGGAAGCCATGGTGTTGGCTGTGCAGCGCCGATGGCACGAGCCCGACAACGGCATCTGGGAGATCCGTGGCACGCGACACCACTACGTCCACTCCAAGGTCATGTGCTGGGTGGCGGTGGACCGCGCGATCCGTCTGGCGGACGTGCTGCTGGGCCAGAGCCGAGAGGACTGGGAGAAGCTCCGCGAGGCGATCCGTCACGACGTTTTGACGCATGGATGGGACCCCTCCAGAAGGGCGTTCACCCTGGCGTACGACCTGCGAGAGCAGGACGCTGCGTGCCTTCAGGTGGGTTTGAGTGGCTTTCTTCCCGCGGGGGACGATCGTTTTGTGAGCACGGTCGAGGGGATCATGGATCACCTGCTGGAAGGGCCTGCAGTGTACCGGTACCGGTGCGATGACGGCCTGCCGGGGCGGGAGGGAGGGTTCCTGATCTGCCTCGGGTGGCTCATCGAGGCCTTGGTGTTGCTCGGCCGCCGCGAGCAGGCCCTGCGGTTATTCGAAACATTGACGGGGCTGGCGGGCCCGACCGGCTTGTTTGCGGAGCAGGTCGATCCCGACACGGGCCTGGGGCTGGGCAATTTTCCGCAAGCCTATTCGCATTTGGCCCTGATCAACGCTGCGGTCACCCTCGAGTCCGCGATGGCTTCGTCGGTTGGGACTATCGGCCGGGCGAGCGCGTGAGGGGAAT
>JAJUHR010000313.1 GCA_029267795.1 Planctomycetota bacterium | reverse complement strand
TGTTCAGCAGGGAGCGGACCCGATCGAAGATATCGTCCGTCAGCATCTCCGGCCCCTCGAACCCGGGGTTGTAGTAGGCCATCCCCAGGTCTTCGACGATCTGCTTCTCGTCGAACTCGGTGACTTCCGAAGGCAGGCGCAGGTTGATCACAGTCTTGATCCCACCTTTCTTGGCATGCTCGAAGTCTTCGGGCTGGGGCTGACTGGCCAGGAAGATCCCCCCGTAGGTATGCAGACGCGTGATCGTCCCACACTCGTAGGGTTCGAGCTTCTCGGTGACGATCGCCCTGTGCTCCGCCTGTTTCTGCGCAGCACACGAAGCGAGCAGCGGCAACAGTGCCAGAGCCAGCACGGCCAACCCCAATCGCCGGAAAAATCGCATAGGGCACCTCCCATGGTTCGAGGACCGCCACAGCATCGTCGATCCGGTGTCCAGAGGCAAGGAATCCTGCCGGCGAGGGGTGCCCGCCCTTCTCGAATTGGGGTCGCTGGGGCAGAGCGTGGTGATGCCCCGGGATGTGCTGGGGTGTCGCCCCGCGGCGCCACCGTCAACCCGAGCCTCCCCCGCGGGTCCGCTTAGGATTGATAACGGTATTCGTACCCGATCCGGTAGTAGTAGCGCATCACCTCCCGGCCGTTCTTGCGGACCACCAGCTCCCGCACCTCGTCCATGCGGTTGAAACACCGGGCGATGTTGGGCTTCTCGAGCGCCGCGGCGTTGCGATCGACCAGGATCACGTTCCGACCGACTTGGTCCACCGCGGGGAACCAGTAGGCGTACATCAGGCTGCCTCGCCCGAACAGGTGCCGACCGGCGGTCTCGTCCGGGCCGTCGAGTTCCCCCTCTTCTGCCCCGTCGTGGGCCTCCTCGCCGCCCTCTCGGCGCTGCTCCGCCAAGTGGTCATAGAAGGCGATCTCACTGGAGATCATGTACTCGTCCAGACCCACGATCAGCGGCTCCGAGCCGGTCTGAGATTTGACTTGCTCCTCGATTTGCTCGATCTGCGCGCCCAAATCGCGCCAACCGATGACCGCCCCGAGCTCCGGAGGATACCCCACCCCTGGGAACCCCAGGGCCGCGTAGTGGGCAAAGCCCCCATAAAGCAGGATCGTGATCGCGATCGTCGGCGCCCAAGCGTGGCGGACCATCCCCGGGAACCCTTGCCGCTTGGCGATCTTGGTGTGCGCGATGTGGTAAGCGATCACCGGCAGCAGCGCCATCCAGCTCGGGCCCGTCCAGTTCAGTCGCGGAGAGTGCCGCAGGCTGTGGTACACAAACACCGACAGGGGCACGAGCGTGAACACCAGCGTAAACAGCCGGCGGGCGCGCTGCGCAGCGGCCTGCTGCGACGTCACGGCCCCCCGGATCGCCCCCACCGCCTTGTCGCTGAGGATCGCCAGGCACGCCGCGGCCAAACCCGTGGGCGTCAGCAGCGCCACGACAAACCCCAACAGCTCCTGCAACGAGAACTGGGCCTCCCCGCTGAACCGCCTGGGCCCTTGGAACACGAACGACGCCCAGCCGTTGCGGATATTCCAAACGATCACCGGCAGGAACACCGCCGCGGCCAGGAGCATCCCCGCGTACGGCTCGGGCCGCCGCAGCCACCGCCGCGACGGCCGGTGCAGCACGGCAAACACCACCGCCGCCGGCACCAACAGGCTGATCGTGTATTTGGAGAGCATCCCCAACCCGATCGCCAGCCCAAAGCCCCACCACGCCAGCCGCTTCCCCCGCAGCAGGGCCCGATCCAACATGAACAGCGCTACCGCCCAAGACGCGCACAGGGGCGCATCCGGCGTGATCAGCAGGCCGGTCCCGAAAAAGAAAGGCAACACAGCCAGAAGCATCAGCGTGCACAGCGCCGTGACCTTGTCGAACTGATCACGGGCCAGCCTGTACAGGAACGAAGCCGTCACCAGCCAGCACGCCACCGCACCGATCCGCACCCCGAATTCGCTCTCCCCGAACACCCGCGTGCCCGCGGCGATCAGCCAGGCCACCATCGGCGGGTGATCGAGGTATCCGATATCCAGATGACGCGAATAGTTCCAGTAGTACGCCTCCTCGGGGATGATCTCCAGGGCTCCCATATACGCAAGCCTGAACAGCAACATGTAAGCCACGATGCCCAGGGTCGCGATGCGCCACCGCTGCTGTGGCCCGTCATCGCGGAGTGCAGGCGCGAACACGAAAAACGCACAGCCGGCGTAGTTCACCGTGGCCGCCACCAGGATCGCCAGCGCCGCCGCCACCGGCACCGGAACGGACCCCAACTGCACCAGCGACGTCAACACCCCCGCGCGGAGGAACAACGCCAGCAAACACACCGCAAAATACCGCACGTAGCGCGCCCAGCCCTTCACAGCCGAACCGACCGCCGCAGCGGCAAACCCCCACCGGGCATTGAGCGAGTAATTAAAAACCGTCGCCCCCACGAAGCCAGCAATGTGCGCCAGCCCGAGCTGGAATCCCGCGGACAACAACGCCTGGAACACGGCCATATCGATGGCCATCCCCAGCAGGCCCACCACCGCGAACCGCCAACCGGTGCCGAACGACAGACCGCCGCCGGCCAACTGAACCAGTTGCATCAGGTAGTGCCAGACCACCTTTGCACCCAGCTTGCTGCTGCCGGACCACCGGTCGGTAAACACGATCGGCACCTCGACTACGCGCAGCGACGGCCCGCCGCGTACGATCACCTCCAGCCCAAGCTTGAACCCGTTGGCGGCCGGTGCGTGGGCCAAGAGGTGCTCTCGCCGCGCCGCGAAAAACCCCGACGTCGGGTCCTTCAGCTCGGTCAAAGGCCAGGCGCAAGCCGCGGCAGCACGCGAGATCACCCTCCGACGCCACGGCCAACCGTGGACACCGCCTTGCGGCACGTACCGGCTGCCCACCGCCACGTCGTGGGTCCCCTCCAGCAAGGGCCGGACCAAGCTCGGGATGTACTCCGGCGCGTGGCTCAGGTCCCCGTCCATCACCACGACGATCGGGCT
>JAJUHR010000277.1 GCA_029267795.1 Planctomycetota bacterium | reverse complement strand
CTTTTACTTTATCCCGCAGCTGTTCTTGTACAGGATGTCCGCGGCTGTGGATCTCTTCGATAATTTCTTCACGGGCGGGTCGGCTGTGATCGGAGACCCGCTGGCGCTGTCGCAGGGGGCCTCGGGCGGTGACATTGGGGCGGAGTTCTTTCTGGGCGGCAAGCCGCTGAGCGATTTCCCGATCGTGATCCCCGAGCCTACCGGTTGCGCGCTGATGATCCTGTGCGTCGCGGGGGCGCTTGGTCGGCGGCTGAAAGGGCGCGGGCGGCGCTGCGTTGCGAGGGGAGGGGTTCGAATCTGTGAGTGAGCGAATCCGAGAAGTGTGATCAGGTTGGTGACACCGAGTGGAGCAGTTCGTCGAGCAACTCGTCAGCTGACATATCAAGGGCCTCCAACCGATTGGCGGCCTGCAGCGAAGCCAAGCCGTGTAGAGCGACCCAGAATCGTCCTGCGGCGCGGTGGACCTTTTGCTCCAGATCCGGGCCGGTGGTGCCTTGCAGGACCATTTGCTCACGCACACGGTCGAGCAGAGGCTGGACGCCGTCGCGCATGATCTGTTGGTCGGCGTCGCTGGTGGAGAGGGGGGTACGGAACATCAGGTCGTACAGGCTGGGGTAGGTCAGGGCGAATTGGATGTAGTACCGGGCTCCGCCGCGCCAACCCTGATCGCTGCCGAGTGTGCTGGCGGACCGGCAGCCCTGAGCGAGCATGTTGAACCCTTCGCGGATCATCGCTTGCCGCAGTTCGTCCTGGCCTCGGATGTAGGTATAGAGGGTCATGGCGCCGATGCCGAGCCGATGAGCGACTCGGCGCATGGTGACCGCCTTGAGGCCGTGGCGTCGGAGCAGGTCGAGGGCGGCGCTGACCACGATCTGACGCCGCTGCTGGTGGTTGGCTTGGCGCCAGCGTGCCTGAAGCCTTTTGCTTGAGGGAAGACTTGCCATGTCGATCTCTGCCGCGCGGATGCAAGGTCGCTGCACTGAGGACCGAATGGTCTGAAACGAGCATGGGTCGGTGTGCCGGGTCCGCGGGCTCGGTTATTTTACGTACATCGATGGCTTTCGTACAATGTACGGTTGTCCAAGGGATGTGGGTACTGGGCCCCCGCGCCTGGAGGGACCGATCTTGAATCGCCGTGAGGTCATAACCATAGGTGGGTCTCTGATGGCCAAGTCGGTTTTGCTGGCCGCGGTCGTTGCCGGCGCGGCCTTGTTCACGATCTGGTCGTGCGGGACGCGGGCTGAGCTGTCGTCGGATACGGAAGGTGAAAAAGAGACGTCAGAGCCACAATCCGCTTCTGTGGGTCCGCCCCCGGCCCGTGTTCGATTCGGGGTGGTTCAAGAACAGACCCTCCAGGCCCGCACGGAGTTGGTGGGTCGGCTGCGGGAGGTGAGGCGCGCCCAAGTGGCGGCCCAGCAATACGGCCAACTGGTCGCTGTGCCGATGGAGGAGGGCATGCAGGTGGCGGCGGGTCAGACCGTGTTGGCGCGGATTGACGACATCTGGGCCAGGCTCGGCTTTGAGCGGGCGACGGCTCAATTGGAACAGGCGGAGGCTGGGGTGGGCGAGGCGGAAGCGGAGCTAGATCGTGCCCGGCGTGACCGCCAGTACATGGACAGCCTGGCGGCGACCCAGTCGGCGAATTTTAAGGAAGTGGACGACGCCCGGGCGGCGGAGCGGGTGGCGGAAGCGCGGCTGGCGCGGGCCCAGGCGGACCTGCTGGCGGCCCAGGCCGAGCTGCACCGGGCCAAGGTGCTGCTGGAGCGGGCGGAGGTGGTGGCGCCGTTTGACGGGATGGTGATCCGCAAGATGAAGGAGGTCGGGGATTGGGTCCATGAGGGCGACCCGGTGGTGGAGATCGTGTCCGGTGGGGAGATCGATGCGGTGATCGACGTGCCCGAGAAGTGGATCGACCAGGTGAAGCTGGGATCTCAAGTGGATGTGTTCGTGGAGCCGTTGCAGCTCGACATTGCCGGCGAGGTGGTGTCGATCAATCCGGAGGGATCGAACGCGGCGCGCACGTTCGTGGTGAAGGTGCGGCTCGACGATCAGGACGGGCGGCTGAAGCCGGGCATGAGCGTGCGTGCCCAGGTGCCCACGGGGGAGCAGGTGCGCGTGTTGACCGTGCCGCGCGACGCGGTGCTGCGGTCGTCCAGCGGCACGGTGGCGTGGGCGGAGATCGGTGGCGTGGCCACGCCCGTCCCGATTAAGGTGCTGTTTGGCCACGGGAACCTGTACGCGGTTCGGACGGTCGGGGAAGCCGGCCCGGTCGGCACGGCGCTGAGCGACCATGGGCGGGTGGTGATCGAAGGTGCAGAACGCTTAATGCCCGGGCAGCCGTTGATCGCTGTGGAAAGTGACCGCTGAAGGGCCGGTGGGTGATTGAATGACGCCTGCCCGGCGGCGCGCTTGCATCTGAGGCCCCGGCCCACAAGGCGCCATTCAACACTTTTTCTTTGCGGCTCGAAAGCCTGAAGTGTCGGCATGGACTACATCCGTTTCGCCATCGACAACCCGGTCAAGGTCACCGTCGGCGTGTTGCTGCTGGTGCTTTTCGGGCTGATCGCGCTGGCGACGATCCCGATCCAGTTGACGCCGAACGTGGATCGGCCGGTGATCACGGTCAGGACCAATTGGACCGGCCGCAGCCCCGAGGAGGTGGAGCGCGAGATCGTCGAGGAGCAAGAGGACAAGCTCAAGGGGGTGTCCAACCTTAAGAAGATGACCTCGGAGGCGGAGGAGGGCCAGGGCACGATCCGCCTGGAGTTTTACGTCGGCACGAACATGGACCGTGCGCTGCAGGAGGTGTCGGACAAGCTCCGGGAGGTGCCGGAGTACCCCGAGGACGTCGACGAGCCGGTGATCAGCGCCGCCGAGTCGACCGGGGAGGACGCCATCGCGTGGATGGTGCTGTACAGCGACGACCCGTCGTTCGACATCCAATCGCTGCACGATGCGGTGGACAAACAGATCAAGCCGTACCTGGAGCGTACGCCGGGTGTGACGGAGGTGAACATCTACGGCGGCCGCGAGCGGGAGGTGCACGTGCGGGTGGATCCCGAGCGGTTGGCCCATCGCGGGATCACGTACCGCAGGCTGCGGGAGGCGCTGGAGCGCGAGAACGTCAACGTGTCGGCGGGGAACCTGCCGGAGGGCCGACTGGACCTGCGGATCCGCACCGTGGGGCAGTACGACCATCTCGACGACGTCCGCCAAACCATCATCGCGTACGCCGACGGCGGCCCGGTGCGTGTAGCGGACGTGGCGGGCGTGGAGCTGACGCTGAAGAAGCGGCGCGCGTTCGTGCGGTCCCGCGGGTATCCGGCGTTGGCGATCAACGCGATCCGCGAGACGGGCTCCAACGTCATCGACGTGATGAATCACCTGCGGCAGCGGATCGAGG
>JAJUHR010000172.1 GCA_029267795.1 Planctomycetota bacterium | reverse complement strand
GGGATCAGCAAAACGTCGTCAAATGTGATCGCTTCGCAGGTGATCTTGCCTTCCATGTCACAGGATTACCCGCGGCACGGGGCCCCGTCAAGCGGGATAGGCCACGGTCGGCGATCGGCTGGTAACGATATCTCACGCATTTAACAAGTCTTATGGATCAAGGCCGACACGGAGCTTCGGCGTCAAGGCGCTCAGGACGGGGTTGCCATTAAACTGTCGCGGATGGACCTGTCGCAGCGCGATGCGATGCTGAGGCTGAACCTGACCCCCGGGCTGGGTCCGACGCTGATCCGCCGGTGCCTGGAGGCGATCGGGTCGGCCCAAGCGGTGCTCGGGGCCAGCGTCCATGAGTTGCGGGAGATCGAGGGCGTGGGCGCCAAGCGCGCAGAAGAGTTGCGGCGGGCGATGGATGCCTTAAGCGACGGCAAGGCCCTGGCGCGCGAGAAAGAGCTGATCGAGGAGCAGGGGGTTAAGGTCTCGATGGTCAGCGACGCGGGGTATCCCAGGTTGCTGCGGCTGATCCCCGATCCGCCGCCGTTGCTCTATATCCGCGGCGAACTGCGCGAGGACGACGGGCTCGCGCTGGCGGTGGTGGGGACCCGGCACTGCACGGCCTACGGCAGACAGCAGGCCGATCGGCTGGCCACCCTGTGCGCCCAGGCGGGTCTGTGCATCGTCAGCGGCGGAGCACGTGGGATTGACGCGGCGGCCCACCGGGCGGCCATGCGCATCGGTGGGCGGACGATCGCGGTGTTGGGCAGCGGGCTCGCCCGGCCGTATCCGAGTGAACATAACGACCTGTTCGATGACATTTCAGGCAAGCCGGGAACTCATGGCGGCTTCGGTGCGGTGGTTAGCGAACTGCCGATGGACACCCCGCCGATCGCTGAGAATTTTCCCCGTCGCAACCGGATCATCTCGGGCTTGGCGCTGGGGGTGCTGGTGGTCGAGGCCCCGGTGCGCTCCGGGGCGATGATCACGGCCCGGCTGGCGGCGGAAGAGCACGGCCGCGAGGCGATGGCAGTGCCAGGTCGGGCGGATTCCCCGGCCTCCGCCGGCTGCCACCGGATGGTGCGCGAAGGCTGGGGCACATTGGTGACCAGCGCCGCCGAGACCCTGGACACCCTGCACGAAGCGGGCCAGCTCCTTAAGGCGGGATTGACCATTTGCCCGGACCAATGCGACGAAACCAAGCCCGGCCTGTGGCAGAAACACCTGACCGAGAATCAGCGACGGGTCATCGCAGCGCTGGACGAGCCGCGTGGACTGGACCAACTCGTAACCACCACGGGGCTGTCGGTGCCCGCGCTGCAAGCGGACCTGACCCTGTTGGAAGTGCGCGGCCTGGTCCGCCGCGAACACGGACAATACGTGCGGCGATCCGGCTGATCTCCATGCTGATCGGCGGAGGTATTGTTCGCAACACCTAGGCCTGCGTGGATTGGCGTTAGGGAGCGATGTGATGCTGAAGGTTTTTGAGATCCGCGGTGCCCGCGAGCTGGACCGGTTACCCTGGTTCCAGCAACGCAAGCGGGCGGTGCTTCCCTCGGGTGAGGCCGCCCAGACCGTCGCCCAGATCGTCGCAGACGTGGCGACCCAGGGTGACGAAGCGGTGGTGCGGTACATGCGGCAATGGACCGACCCGGGGTTTGAGGCGGGCCGGATTCGTGTGGACCCGGCCCAGATCAAGGGGGCCCTCGATGGGTTGGACCGCGCGCTCCGTGAAGCGCTGCAGAAGGCGATCGAGCACGTCCGGACGTATCAGGAGCACATCCGTCCGCGTGACCCGAACCTGCTGCAGCTGGACGGGGCGGAGCTGGGCATGCGGTTCACCCCGGTGGAGCGCGTAGGGCTGGCGGTGCCCGGCGGGCGGGCGGCTTATCCCTCGAGCGTGATCATGCTCGCGGTGCCGGCGCTGGTGGCGGGGGTGGCGACGCAGAACCTCGCCGTGGCGACCCCCCCGCCGACGCGGACCGCCCGCGAGCCGGTCGGCGACGTCTCGCCGCTTGTGCTGGCGGTATGCGGGATGCTGGGGATCGAACGGGTGTACCGCATAGGCGGGGCCCAGGGGATCGCGGCGATGGCGCTGGGGACGGCCAGCGTGCCGGCGGTGGACTTGATCGTCGGTCCGGGGAACGTGTACACGCAGCTGGCGAAGCTGCAGCTAAGCGGCGTGGTGGGGATCGACGGGTTCTATGGGCCCAGCGAAATCCTTACGGTGGCGGATGGATCTGCGGACCCAGCGCGTGTGGCGGCAGACCTGATCGCCCAAGCGGAGCACGATCCAGGGCTGTGCTTTCTGGTGGCGTGGGAGCGATCGGTAGTGGAAGAGGTGGACCGCGCGGTAGCGGAGCAGGCCCGCCAGCGCCAACGCCACCAAGCCATCGAAAAGTCGCTGGAGCAAGGGTCCGCAGCGGTGCTGGTGCCGGACGAGCGGCAAGCGGCGGCGGTGGCGGACCGGATCGCGGCGGAACACGTGAACCTGGCGGTGGCCGACCCGGAGGTTTGGCTGGACCGGCTCCGGCATGGGGGCGAGTTCTTTCTGGGGGACGCCACGCCGGTGGCCGCCGGCGACTACTGGGCCGGGCCGAGCCACTGCCTGCCGACGGGCACCACCGCGCGGTTCGCCAGCGGCGTCAGCGTGTA
This sequence comes from Planctomycetota bacterium, assembly GCA_029267795.1. Lineage (GTDB taxonomy): Bacteria > Planctomycetota > Phycisphaerae > Phycisphaerales > Phycisphaeraceae > JAJUHR01. The sequence continues at coordinate 2,203 of JAJUHR010000172.1, read as the reverse complement.
CACGTTCCTGAAACGCTCGGGCACGGTCCGCTACCGCAGCGGGCTGCCTCCCGAGGCGATCGACGGCATCGCCCGGCTGGCGCAGGCCGAGGGCTTGGAGGGCCACGCCGCCTCGGTGCGGGCGCGGCAGTCCAGAAGTTGAACGGGAGTCGATGGCTTGGCAAGGAACGCGGCGCGATGTGGCGAGGTCATCGCAGTCATCGCCGGTACCGGCTGAGGGTCTGCACGACGATCCGGTGCACGTCAAGGGGACGGGCGAGCATTTCCCAATAAGCCTCGGTGACGGCGGTGCCCGCGGTGGCGAAGCCGATGCTGCCCAGGCCGAAGAGGCGTTCACGCAGCGAGAACAAGGTCTCGGTGTGCTGGATTTGGCTCAGCTGCGCTTCGAAGATCTGCACACGGATGACCCCCTTGACGCGGATCACCCTGCGGTCGGTCAACACGTAGATCCGGCTGAGCCACTCGAGAAACTGCCAGAACAATCGGCCTCCGACCACAAAAATCGCCAGCAACACGAGGTCTCGTCGGCCTACAAACCGGTAACCAAGGCTATCGAGCCAGAGCACGGCGGCGAGCAGGATCGCCACGGCCACGAGGGACTTCAGCGATCCCAGCAATAGGTACCAAGGGCTGGGCTTCAGCAGCAGGATGACCACTTCGCCGTCCTGCAAAAGGCTCGAGGGCAGCAGGGCGTAGGTGCGGGGGCAAGCCCAGTCGGCGGGGGCTTCGGGGGTGGGCTCTGCGTAAACGCTGCCGAAGTTGTCCGCATCGGCAGGCAGCCCGTCGTGGCCAGCACGTTGCCGGAGGGACCCCAGCGGTGTGCCCGGATCGACGCGGTTTTCCCTAAATCTCGATCCTGATCCGGAGAGGCCGGCTCGCGCACCGCAGCGAGTGATGGCGGCTGTAGGGGGGGCGGGCAGGCCTGGGTCCACAAAACCCCCGGACGAAAGCCGGGCAGCCGGTAGCCCGTGAAGCTTGGCGACGCCAATGCACCGCCTCCACGGGGCGCAGGCCATGCGGCGGACAGGGGCTGAAGGCAGATCGGACCCCATACTGCAGTAGTGTAGCAATCCCGCCGGGAGAACCCGGCCTAGGTTGACCCGCCCGAGGCCGAGTCTGACAATGGCACCCTCGGTACCAATTGCGGTTATCGAGGCACGGAGAAAGGTCGGCCATGGCTGAGGATGGTCGCGATCGTTGGGGGTGGCGCTACCCTGTGTCGGGGGATGCGTGGCGGTTATGCGCGCTGGCGATCCTGTCGGTGGTCGTGGGCGGTTACGGGTGTGCGCGGAAGACGCCGCAGGTCAAGCCAGCGCCGCCGCCGCCGACATACACGGGGCCGGCGTTCTTGCACGGGACGGTCGGCTCGATGTGCAGCCTGCGGGGGACTGAGCCGCTACTGGTGGCGGGGTATGGCCTAGTGGTGAACCTGCGGGGCACGGGCTCGCCGGACGTGCCGGCGTTCCTGAGGCAGTGGCTGATCAATGAGATGCGCAAACAAGGGGTGGGCGGCAGCGGGTATGGGATGGACAGCATCACCCCCGAGCAGCTGCTGGCCAGCCCAGACACCGCGGTGGTGCTTGTGCAGGGCTTGATCCCGCCGGGGGCGTCGGTGGGAACGCGGTTCGACGTACTGGTGACCGCCCTGCCCCAAACCCAAACCACGAGCCTCGAGGGCGGGCAGCTATGGACCGTGGACCTGTCGCGGGACGGCGCGGACCCGGCGCTGCGGTTCAGCCGGAAGCTGGCCCAGGCCTCGGGCCCGATCTACTCGGACCCGTTCGAAAGGCCGGTCTCACCACAGCCAGGGCCGGCGCTGCAGCGCGAGGCGGTAGTGCTGTCGGGCGGGGCGGTCACCGAGAGCCGCGAGTTGGAGCTGATCCTGAACCAGCCTAGTTGGCAGCGGTCGCGGGCGATCGCGGATCGGATCAACGAGCGTTTCGCCCGGGCCCCTTCGGACCGGTTCGACACGGCGGTCCCGATGACCGATGCGGTGATCCGACTCAACATCCCTGCCCGTTTCGCCGCCAGACCACAGGAGTTGTTGAACCTGATCAACCATCTGTACGTGCAACGATCGGCCAACTTTGAGCAAGAACAGGCCCAGAAGCTGGCGGACCTGTTGGTGGCCGAACCGAAATGGGCCGGGGACGTGGTCCTGGCGTGGGAGAGCGTGGGCAAGACGGCGCTGCCGGTGCTGCGG
>JAJUHR010000464.1 GCA_029267795.1 Planctomycetota bacterium | reverse complement strand
TGGCGCGGGACCCGGGGGAGGTGCATGGTGTCGACGGGGGCCTGGAAGTGGTCGAATTCCGCCTCTCCTATGAGCAATACGCCTTCGAATCCCGGTACGTCCGAGAGGTCTACGTCCTGGAGAGCTTCACCCCCCTGCCATGTACGCCGCCGTTCGTGCTCGGGATCGTCAATCTTCGCGGGGAGATCCTTTCGGTCATCGACCTCAAAAGGTTTTTCGACCTGCCGGAGAAGGGGCTGACCGACCTGAACAAACTCGTGGTCCTACGGTCGGGTGACATGCTCATCGGCGTCCTGGCGGATGTCATCGTGGGCGTCCGCCGCGTTCCGCTGGCCGACCTCCAGCCGTCCCTGCCCACGCTGACGGGCATCCGGGAAAAGTACCTCAAGGCTGTGACGCCCCAGCGCACGGTCATCCTCGACGCGGAGAGGCTCCTGATGGACGAGAGCATCGTGGTGCAAGAACAGGTGGCGTGGTAGGGGCTCGGGGCTTGGCTTCGAGCAGCCGCCAGCCGGACGACAAGGATACCCAGCCATGAAATGGTTTCTCGATCTTACGACACGCGGCAAACTCTTCGTCGGATTCGGGCTGATGATCGGCTTCCTGGCGATCGTGATCGTCACGGCGTACCAGGGGATCACGTCAATCCAGGCGTCGCAGAAGGCCCTGTACGAGCAGGATTCCGCCAACGCCCTGGATCTAATGGCCCTTCGGAACCAGCTCAACGGCGGGCGGGCGGCGCTGTGCAGCATGATGTTAGCATCGCAGCAGCCCGATCGGGAGACCTGGTATCAGGAGGTCCAGGGCCGCAAGAAGCAGGCCGCCGAGTGCCTCCAACGGCTGCTGGAGCGCAACCGCAACGACCCGCTGCTGATCGCCAGGATCGAAGAACTCAGGGCGCTCGAGGACGCGTTGGCGCAGACGCGGGATGACCAGATCATCCCGCTGATCAACGCGGGCCAGACGGAACAGGCCAAGGCCCTGGTGTTCGGTGCCCAGAAGGAACGCAACGACAGGATCCGCGCCGTCGCCGACGAACTGGGCGAAGCCGCGATCGCGAAGGCGGAAACCGCCGTGGCGGAATCCGAGCTGCGGGCACGGGCCGCGGTCCGTTTTTTCGTGGTTATCGGCGTCCTAGCGATGCTGCTTGCCGTGGCCATGGCGCTGTCCGTAAGCCGAGTCATCGCCCTACCCCTGCAGGCGGTCTCGGACGTCGCCGGGCAGGTGGCCTCGGGTGACCTGACCGCCAGCGTCCCCAGGTACGACCGCGCCGACGAGGTCGGCGCCCTTGTGGGCGCGTTCCGCGCGATGATCGAGAGGCTGCGGCGGGTGACGCAGGAGCTCCACGAGGGTGTTGGTGTGCTCGCTTCCTCGTCCAGCGAGATCCTGGCGACGACGACGCAGGTGGCCTCGAGCATGAACGAGACGGCCACGGCGGTCAGCCAGACCACGGCGACGGTCGAGCAGGTCAAGCAGACGGCGCAGGTCGCCAGCCAGAAGGCCCGGCACGTCAGCGACAG
>JAJUHR010000398.1 GCA_029267795.1 Planctomycetota bacterium | reverse complement strand
CATCAAGACCCAGGGCAGCCCGCAAGCCCAAGCCCGCCCGACCGCCACGCCGGGAGCCAACTCACCCTGCCGCAATCGCCGGAGCGTCCGTAAGCCCGACCTAAACCGAAAGCGAGTCCGGGAGGGCCAGCGTGCCCGCTACGATGGCCGAACAACGGGCTAACCGCGCCGAGACTTCGCCAGCCGCAGGCGCCACCGCCCCCGCAGCGGACCCTGACATCGCCCCTGCCCCCGCATCTGCTGCAGAGAATACCCCAGCCGCCGAGCCGATCCCCGATCCGACCGCCCATTTGGAATACACCCGGATCCTTAACGAACTGTTGGGCCAGGAAGACGAGGCGCAATAACGCCCACCCCGGCAAGACGACGCTGTCGACCCGCTTCCCCTTACTTACGCCGTGGCGGAGGCGGGTTTGCTCAGGGCGCGTTTGAGTTGTTTTAGGGCCTGACGGATGCGCTGCTCGTTTTCGACCAGGGCCATGCGGACGCAACCCTCGCCGCCCTCGCCGAACGCCGCCCCAGGGGTCATCGCCACTTCCGCGTCGTTGACCATCGCCTGGCAGAACGCCACGGTGCTGCCCTTGTGCGGCGCCAGGTGTTCGGGGCTGACCCTGGCCCAGACGAACATCGACGCCCGGGGGGATTCCACCTGCCAACCCAGCCGGCGCAGCCCCTGGACCAGCACGTCGCGCCGGTTCTGGTAAATCTGGGCCTGCTGTTCGATGAACGCGTCGCCGGTACGCATCGCGATGATGGCCGCGATCTGCACCGCCTGGAAGATGCCGTAGTCGTAGTAGCCTTTGATCACCCCTAGCGCCCCGACCATCTTCGGGTTGCCGGCGCAGAACCCGATCCGCCACCCGGCCATGTTGTACGGCTTGCTAAGCGTAGAGAACTCGACACCGAACTCCTTGGCGCCGTCGGCCTGGAGGAAGCTGGGGGCCTTGTACCCGTCGAAACACGTCTCGCCGTAAGCGAAATCGTGGATGATCATCACCTGGTGCTTGTCCGCCAGGCGCACGACCTTGTCGAAAAACCCCGGCTCAACGGTCATGGCCGTGGGGTTGTGCGGGTAATTCAAGATCACGACCTTCGGCCGCGGGGTCATGCGGTCGAGCTTGTCCTCGATCCGCGCCAGGAACGCGTCGTCGTTGCCCAGCGGGACGGAGATCGTGCTCGCCCCGGCCAGCACCACCGCGTAGGTGTGGATCTGGAACGCCGGGTCAGCCACCACCGCCGTGTCCCCCGGGCCCAGCAGCGCCAGGCACATGTGGCTGAACCCCTCCTTCGAGCCGATCGTCGCGATCACCTCCGTGGCGGGGTCCAGCTCGACGCCCCACTTGCGGCGGTACTTCAGCGCCATCTCCCGCCGCAGGTTGTACACCCCCACCGACACCGAGTACCGGCTGTTGCGCGGGTCAAGCACCGCCTCCCGGAGCTTCTCGACCACGGCCTCCGGAGGCGGGTCCGCCGGGTTGCCCATGTTCATGTCGATCACGTCCGCACCGGCCCGGCGGCGCTCGTAAATCAACTGCTTGAGCTTGCCCAGAATGTACGGTGGAAGCCGTTCGATTCGGTTGGCGACTTGGATCTGCATCAGCGACCTTCTCACGTATCGGATCGGGGGTGTGCCGCACCGCGTCCGGCGGGTCGGGGCGCGTCAACCTTCGAATCTAAGAAACCTCTTGTTGAACAAAACCTTTTGCGGGGTGCCACACAGCAGGCCGAGCCGAAGGCGAAGCTGCTGTGTGCGAGAAAACAATAGGTCACCTCTTTCAAAACCTCTCTCCCTTTTGGGAGAGACGGGGTGAGGGGTGAAACGCCCGAAAAATCACCGGCCCGTCCCTCACCCTAATCTCCCAACCTGGGAGAGGGGGCCATGGAACCGCCTCTACTCCTGGTCCTGGACTTCCTGCCCCAGCATCCGGTCCTTTTGATCTTTCCAACTCTGATCGAGGCCCGGGTCGAGGATCAACACGTCCGCTCGTTCCAGCAACGTGCGTGCCAGCCGCTGCATGTGCATCCGTTCGACCTGCCGGCGAACCTCCCGGCTCAGGGCTTCTTTTACATCGTCGAATTGTACCGCCCCGCCGTCGATTTTTCGCTCCAACTTCAACACCGCCAAGCCGTTCTCGATCGTGATCGGCTCGCTGACTTCGCCCGGCT
>JAJUHR010000256.1 GCA_029267795.1 Planctomycetota bacterium | reverse complement strand
TGCTCCCCCAAGCGAAGCTGGCGACCCTGGATATTGCGTATACTGTGGGATTAAGCGAGCCCGACGGTGCCGCGTCCGGGCTCCGTCCACCGGGACCCAGCCATGATCCAACGCCGCAAGACCCGCCAAATAACCATCGGCGACGACCAGCACGGGTGCGTCAAGATCGGCGGTGACGCCCCTGTCTCTGTCCAGACCATGACCGCCGGCTACACCTACGACGTGGACCGCTGCGTGGCGGAGATCCACAAGCTCGCGGCCGCCGGGGCCGACTTGGTCCGCGTCGCCGTGCCGGAGCGCAAGGACACCCAGGCCCTGCACCACATCATCCCACAGGTCAGCGTGCCGATCGTCGCCGACGTGCACTTCCACTACGAACGGGCCCTGGAGGCAATCGAGGCCGGCGTCCACAAGATCCGCCTGAACCCCGGCAACATCAGCGACCGCCAGCAGGTCCTGAAGGTCATCGACGCCTGCAAGGAACGCCGCCTGCCCATCCGCGTCGGCGTCAACGAGGGCTCGATCGTCGAGCGCAAGGACAAGCAGAAGCGCATGAAGGAGCTGGGCGCGGTCTTCTCCGACAACAAGCACGGCCACCTGATGGCGATCATGATCGCCAAGCTCGAAGAGTACCTGGACATCTTCTACGAGCGCGACTTCTACGACATCGTCATCAGCGCCAAGAGCATCGATCCGATGCTGGTGATCGACGTGTACAGCGAGATCTCCAAGCGGTTCGACCACCCGCTGCACCTGGGCGTGACGCACGCCGGCCCGAAGGAGACCGGCACGATCCGCTCCGTCGTGCCCCTAGGGTCGCTGCTGACCCGCGGCATCGGCGACACCCTGCGGATCAGCTACGCGAACGACCCGGTGTACGAGGTGGAGGACGGCCTGGAGCTGCTGTACGTGCTGGGCCTGCGTGAACGCCGCGGTGCTGAGCTGATCGCCTGCCCGACCTGCGGCCGCATCCAGGTCGACCTGTTCAAGCTGGTGCAGGAGGTTCGCAAGAAGCTGGCGGAGGAGATCGAGCTGCCGATCAAGGTTGCCGTGATGGGCTGCGTGGTCAACGGCCCCGGCGAGGCTGAGGGCGCCGACGTGGCGATCTTCGCCGGGGATAAGCGGGGCATCATCTACGTCCAGGGCGAGCGCGTCGCCAACGTCCCCGAAGAGGAGATCCTCGACCGCCTGCTGCACGAGTGCCGCGTCTTCCAGGGGCGCGTCCAGAGCGGCCAGGCCAAGCTCGGCCAGAAGGTGGTGGAGATCATCCCGCCCGACCCGATCGGCGAGCTCGGCAGCGGGTTCGACAAGATCGCCGCTGGCAAGGTCGAAAAGCTCACGCCGTTAACGATCAGCCAAAGCTGAATACCGCAATTTTCGTTGATCCGGACTGCCCGAACACCATTTTGCCAGGCTTGAGCCGGACTTGCTGGGCTGGCACGGTGGCAAGCCTTCGAAGTTAGCCTCCATGAATCATGGGGGGCTAACCAGGGTCTGCAGGGACGGAGAGCGTAGTGCGTGTTTTGTGCCGTGGCGTGGCCTCGCCCTCGGGTCGACCTGTTGCGTGGCACCCACCCACCTCAACAGTCCTTTCCAAAGGAAATGTTGCATGGACTGGCAAACTTTTTTCACTCCGCCCCCGCTTCATCCCATCCTGGTGCACTTCACCACGGCTCTGGTGCCGGTGTCTTTCGTATGCGATCTGCTGGGGAAGATTTTACGCCGTCAGTCGCTGCTCTCTACAGGTTGGTGGACAATTCTGATCGCCGCGGTGGTTACCCCATTAACAGCGTTCAGCGGCTGGATGTGGATGAGGCAGCTGGGGGATATAGGCCACGCTGAGATGTCCATCCATCAATGGGTAGGCATCTCACTCGCGGCCGTATTGCCTATCTTGGCAGTCTGGCGTGTACGAAAGGGTACCCCGAGTTTGTTTTATCTCCTGGCTACGGGCTTGCTTGTCTTGGCTTTGTCCTTTCAGGGCCACCTAGGCTGGATGATGAGCTTTGGGGCAAGCGAACCGGAGCCCAATCATTTCCATGAACCCAGCTCGGGCGGGCATGACCACGAGCCGACGTAGCGAAATAGGGCGGACCTTTGGCCCGCCGAGAAAAAGGCGGGGCGAAGCCCCGCCCTACGAAACCCGTACACACAGCAGCCTTGCCTTCGGCTCGGCCTGCGGTGTGGCACCCGGCTTAGCCCCAGTCACCCATCCGTGAATGCAACGGGAAGGAACCTTTTCACAAGATCACCCGACCCTGGTGACCCACCCGACAGAATTCGGGTGATGAAAAAGAAGAACCCGCAAGGTCGTGCGGGTTCTCCATATAGGCAAAATCTCGGGATCGATGCGAACCACGACGCAGCGCTGCAGCGTCGGAGTTCACGCCGCGTCGCGCTTGGAGCGGCTCTTGCGGCCAACGGTGCGCTGCTCGGGCTTCATGCGCTGGCGTGGCTTTTCGCTGATGGCCTGGACCAGCTCGGCCGGGCTGGCTGCCCACAGGTCGGCGCCGATCTCTTCCGCCAGGCCCTCGGCGCGGTTGAACACCCCACCGCCCACGGCCACCTGCAGCTTCGGGCACACGCCGATGGTGTGCAGGCGGTCGATCAGCAGGCGGGTGAACGGCACGGTGCTGGGGGCTGCGCCGAAGACGACGAGCACGTCGACGTTCAGTTCACCGATCTGGTTGACGATCTCGTCGTTGGCGACGCCGCCGCCGGCGAAGCGGACCTCGTACCCTTCGGCTTCGAGCAGGTCGCTGACGATCTGGGCGCCTAACTCTTCGGCTTCCTCCGGGCCGCTGACCACCAGGATGCGCTTGCTGTGACGCTCTTTAGGCTCGAGGCGCAGCTGCACCTGGTCTACCACCGTGCGCAGGACGCGCGTGGCGTAGTGGTGGCAGATCTCCGACAGCTGGTCGGCGCGGTACAGCTTCTGGATGTGCTCGAGTGTGGGCCAGCACAACCGGTTGAGAACCTGCCGGCCGTCGTACCCGCTTTCGAACACTTGGCTGACGAGCTGCCGCGCCGCCGGTCGGTCGCCGCTGATCAGCGCCGTAAAGAACCGCTCCATCACGACATCGCTTCGCATAAAGAAGGACTCCGCTTCTGCCCCCTCCGGCTTAGTTCCCAGGCCGCAACGTAGCCGTCACCGGCTTCCGTGTCGTGGACCTCGAACGGTTGTGAGGGTCCACCGGGCCATCCACGCCCGATCCGCAAAGCCCCCTCCCGATCGCTTTGGCCCACGTTTCATCGGACACATACAGAAAAAATTTGACACGAGATAAAAAAATGAATTTAGGACTGAGGCATCGCGGGCCATTGCTTCATAAGATCAATTTTTGCATATACTTATCATCTATTCAAACACGTTCCGGTAACCCGGCTTTGGAACGTCCGCATTCACTCGATCTGGGCGACGCCGGGCTGACTCGACGCCGATGCTTAACTAAAACGTGCAATATAAATCGATTTCGAGCAAGAAAGCCCCGCTCTTGTCGGCACAAGCCCTTCCTTTAGACACGCCCATGCCGCCCGCATGCCCCGATCGCCAACACCCGCCGGCCCGTCAGGAAACTCTCACCCCGAACCCGAGGACCGAACCCATGACGATCGAACAACGCCTGGAACGACTCGAACGCGCCGG
>JAJUHR010000193.1 GCA_029267795.1 Planctomycetota bacterium | reverse complement strand
CGGATCAGCGCGTTCGATGTGGTGATGCCCAATGGTGTGCCGGGCAAGGGGGTGGTGCTGACGCAGATCAGCCGGTTCTGGTTCGAGATGATCGGCCGGGAGCTGGGCGCCCGCGTCCGGCACCACCTGATCTCGACCGATCCGAGGGACGTGCCGGGGCTGAGCGTGGCTCAGAGGGAGCAGCTACGAGGGCGCGTGATGATCGGGCGTAAGTGCCGGGTCGTGCCGATCGAGTGCGTGGTTCGGGGATACCTAGCGGGTTCGGGGTGGACGGAGTACCTCGAGTCGGGGACGGTGTGTGGGGTGCCTCTGCCGGCGGGACTGCGGCAATGCGAGAAGCTGCCCGAGCCGATCTTCACGCCCTCGACTAAGGCCCAGACCGGCCACGACGAGAACATCAGTTTCGAGCGGGCGTGCGAGCTGGTGGGCGAGCCGCTGATGGCGCAGCTGCGCGAGCTGAGCCTGGCGATCTACCGGATGGGGCACGACTACGCCCGACAGCGTGGGGTGATCCTGGCGGACACCAAGTTCGAGTTCGGGCTGCCGCTGGCCCCCGGAAAGGGCGGCGAGGGCGGCGAGGGCGGCGAGGGGGGCGAGCCGATCCTGATCGACGAGGTATTGACGCCGGATAGCTCGCGGTTTTGGCCGGCCGATCAGTACCGGCCGGGTCGCGACCAACCCAGTTACGATAAGCAGTACGTGCGGGATTACCTGCAGGGGTTGGTGGACGCGGGGCGCTGGGACAAGACGCCGCCGGGGCCCGCGCTGCCGGAGGAGGTGGTGCATCACACACTGGAGCGGTACCTGCAGGCGTACCGGTCGCTAACCGGGCAGGAGATCCGCGTGTGAGGGGGTGGGGGGTAGGTTGCCGCGTTGGGGTTGCTGGGGGCGCGAGGCACTGGGGGTCGAGAGCGTATTGAGTGTATGGGTTTCTGAAAGGGGCGAGGCTGGGGCCCAGCGCAGTGATGCCCCGATTTTTTGTAGGTCCGGGCCTGCCCGGACATGATGATTTGGTTTTGCCGTGGTATCGCTTCGCTCCACCACAGCCACCCCCCGGCTCCGGATCGGTCGCCTCAACCCTAATGGGCATTGCTTGAGAACACTTGGTGGCGTGTGGGGTGCTTTGTCCGGCGGGTGGTGCTCCGCTAACATGACGGGTCTGCACGGCTGTGGCGGTTGCCGGTGCGACGGGGTGTAGCTCAGCTTGGCTAGAGCGCTTCGTTCGGGACGAAGAGGTCGCTGGTTCAAATCCAGTCACCCCGATTGGTTGAACGCCGTTGACAGCCAATGTCAGCGGTGTTTTTCTTTCGTCAGCAGCAGCACTTCCGAATGCGCGCGAGGCGCTACGGTCTTTCGACTCGATTCCCGTTGAATCGTCAGCAAGTGCCACGCTTGGACCAGAAAAGCCAGAGGTTGGTACAAGCGGTGGTACAAGCGGTGGTACAAGCGGAGACACATCGGTCGTGCCGGTGGCGCGTTGCCGCTCTGTTTCTTGGCGGGGATTCAAAGGCAGGGAGGGTAGGACATCTAACGCCCCCGCTACGTCCAGCAGCTTCGGGTCGGTGTACACGTTGGCGGTCAGCCGTGGATCGCTGTGACGCATCGCAGCTTGAGCCGTGCGGAGCGGGACGCCGGCTTTGCTCAGGTGTGTGCCGAAGGTGTGACGCATGGCGTGCACGTCGATCGTGCGACCCCGCTCGTCGCGCTTGGGGATGCCAGCGGCTTTGAGGTCACGGTCGCGGATACGCACCAGCCCCGACGGAACCATGAACAGAGGTGTGTCTGCGGGCAAGCGGGTCGGGATCGGCTCGCCGGCGGCTCTGGCGGCTTCTTGGGAGCCTCGCAGCTTGTGGTTCAGCCATTGGCTCAGGTCGGCGGCCAAGTCGGCCCTAATCGGGATTTCCGAGCCTTGGCGGTTCTTTTCGTCAACCGCGTGGAGGACGACGTACGCCACCGGCCCGTCGAGTTCCAATTGTCCCACCGTCAGCGAAGCGAGTTCGCTTTTCCGTAGGCCGGTCAGGACGAGCGTCTTGTAGATCAGCGCCCGCTCCCAGCCCCGTCGTTCCAATTCGGCGATCCCCTGGGGGTTCTTACCGAGGGTCAGTCGTGCGCGACGCTCTGCAGCGTCGATGTTTTCGTAGGTGAGCGGAGCCTTGACCCAGGTGTCCCGGCGTTTGGGGTTCTGCTCATGCTCGGTGCCGGGCTTAGGTTGTGATTCCCGGCCAAACTCCGCCAGGGGGCGTTTGCGGGCGATCGTCAACAGCTTCGTAAGCTCTGTTTCGGTTAGTGCCCGGCGCTGGCGACGGGGATCGGTCTTCTGGTCTGCTTTCGGGACGTTGGCAAACGGGTTTTCGATCAGCCGGTGGTTTCGCACACACCAGTTGCCAAACCCGACCCACGCCTCTCGGTAACCGTTGCGGGCCGACGCCGACATGTCTTCGGCTTGCCGTGCCACAAGTCAGCGCTCCAGCGAAGCGCCGCTCAAGTCGCTTAGACGCCCGAAGCGGCAGTGGTTGGCGATCCGCTCAAGGCGGCCTCGGGTCGTTTCGATCCTGGGACGGGTCACGCCCTTGGCTCGCAGGTGTTCCAGGTAAGCTGCGATGTGCTCGCTTAGGGGCGTGCTCTGATGGTCGGCGATGGCGTCCTCGGCACTGGTCATGACCTTCGCCTTGACCAGTTCGGCGCGGCGTTCCAGTTCGGTCAGCACCGACCGGGCGGCGGCCTCGTCGCGACAGCCGGTGGATACTTTACGCACCAGGCCTGAACCGTCCCGGAACTTCGCGGTGTAGTAGGCGGATTCGATCAAGAGCCTGGGGACGCCGGCGTTGCTCCCTGTGGTGGGGGTGGTCACCCTTGCCTTGCGCAGCCGCCCCTTGGAGTCGCGCCACCGCGCCCATCGCTCGCCTTTGTGGGTGAACAGTTCGGCGTCGGGCGGCAGTGGTTTGGTGAAGGTTTCTTTGTAAACAGTACCCATCTCATCGGTTCCTTTGTCCAAGCCAGTGGAAAACAACCGATTCGGCGATTGTGACGCATAGCAATTGAATAATGAGGCGATCCACGTCTATTTGAATACTTTGAATGGTGTAAGAATATTTTTTGTCTTCCGGAGGGGGTGTAAAAACGAGAGCATAGGGTCCTGGGTGTGTTCCCCACGATCCACTTTTAAAACGATAAACATGTTCCCACGGCGGGAAGAGAAGCATCACAACAAATGCCGCAGCTGCCAGGTAGAGCGAACGGTATTGGTCTTGGTTGATTTTCGTGGTCGGTGCTTTCGTCGGGGTGGTAGCGTTGATCTTTTCCTTTCCAGCACCTTTGGTAGGGATTAAGACAACATCCTCAACCACCATGCCCTTCTCGGAGGCCATTTTCACGGCGTCGTTCTCGGTGCTTGCTTCAAATTCCAGCGGGGGCATCCGCGCACCACTGTCACGATCCAATCCCTTTACTCGATATCTCATCATCAGTCCTATCCCAACGTGTTGTGCGACCTCATTCTTGCGGAACGGAGAACCACCCCACCGGCACGCCCTTTTCACGGCGTTGGGTTGGTGCCCCGATCCTGGGCCTTCCGCTTCGATTCGATTCCGAAGTACGCGGCCAGCTTGTCCGCCAGGTCCAGCCGCAGCGATTGCTCCCCCCGCCGGAATTTCGCCAGGGCTTGCCGCTTCACGCCCGTCGCGCGCTGAACCTCGGTCAATGTCTCGCACTCGGCCAGCGCTTCCCGCAGCAGGTCTGTCATGGTCCTGGTTCCGGACTTCTTGGTTCGCTTGGGCATGACGCAATAATTATTGCCTACTTGTGCACCTAAGTCAAGGACTTTTTCGCTGCGCATCATTCACCCCATGTGCTCGGGATGCACGTCCGTCACCGTTACGGGGCACAGGTCCGAAAATGCCTGCTTCACTTGGTCCACCGCCGCCTTTAAACCTTCTGGGGCGCGGGCCAGCAGCCGGCGCTCGTGGTCGGTGTAGGTTGGCGATACGGGCCGAGGCTGCCGCAATAGGACTAACAAGTCTTTTTTGTGCTCCCGCAGTCGGTTCAGCAGGGACGCGTCAAGCGTGGCGCGTAGTGCCATGCAGCGCAGGCGGTCGCCGTGGACCTCCAACCGAACCCCGTGTCGCACCAATTCGATCAGCAGGCGGGTCAGTTCTGTTGCGGATTGCTCACGGGCTAGGGTCGATTACACTCACCCCCCCTTCCCTTGTATCAACCATCTCGTTGCGGATTGCTCACGGGCTAGGGTCGATTACACTTGGAACGAGACCACCGGCTTAACCATTAGCGTTGCGGATTGCTCACGGGCTAGGGTCGATTACACTAAGGCCCACATGGGCCTGGCTCACGACCCAGTTGCGGATTGCTCACGGGCTAGGGTCGATTACACTATGATCAGCGAATCGTCCATCACACCCTGAGTTGCGGATTGCTCACGGGCTAGGGTCGATTACACTCGCAGGCGGCAAGCCCCTGCTGATATGGGAGTTGCGGATTGCTCACGGGCTAGGGTCGATTACACT
>JAJUHR010000209.1 GCA_029267795.1 Planctomycetota bacterium | reverse complement strand
GTTGACGAGCACGACCTGGATGGCCTCGTGGTGGGCGTTGAAGTTTTCGACGTCGCGCCAGATGCCGATCTCGGGGCCGACGAGGTCGGGGTAGCCGACGCGGTGGTGTCGCGGCCAGCCGTAGGTGTGCTCCATGTGGAGCACGTCGTGGGGTTGGCGGGTGCCGCCGCCGCTGGTGAGGATGTAGAGCACGCCGGTCTTGCCGTGTTCGGCGAAGAGGCTGTCGAGCTCGTGGCAGACCTTCAAGTCGCGCCACATGCCTTTGCTGACGACCGGGCGGGCGACGTGGGTCATGAGGATGTCGGGGGTGTAGCCCACGAGGGTGCGCGAGTACTTTTGGAGCATGCGTCGGCTGCGGAGCTTCGAGTCGGGGTTGACCTTCAGGGCCGGCAGGCCGTTGTAGACCAAGTCGACGGTGCGTTTGCTGAAGGGCTCGTTGAGGAACTTCAGCTCGTCGCGGGTGTGGTCGCCGACGGCGATGATGCCGTCGCAGAGGTGGGCGAGGCTGACCAGGACGTGGCGGAACTGGTGCTCGAGGCCGCTGAAGACTTCGCCGATGAAGCGGTTGCGTCGGCGGGCCTGGGCGAGGACGTTGTAGAACATGGTGTCGTGGCCGGGGTGCTCCTCGATGATCCGGCGGACGCTGCCACACTCGTGGGCGTGGAAGACGGTCAGGAATTGCTGGTGGCCCTCGAGGACGGCTTGGAGGACGGTGGGCATGCCCATGAACTCGTGGCTGATCAAGACGCAGGGCAGTTCGCGGGGGTCGAGCAGGGCCAGCAGGGCGTAGAACGCCGGCTCGGCGAGGCGTGCGTACTCCTCGTAGTCCCAGGCGCTTTCGTAGCGGGAGCTGTCGAGGCCGAAGGCTTCCCAGAGCCGGTGTTTGAACACCGCCAGGCGGTGCGGGTCGATGCGGGAGATGTTGATCAGGAGGACCTCGGCCTGGCCGCGTCGGCCGTCGTGGCTGTTGTATTTGCGGGTGCCGTAGACGATGTTGACGTTGAACGCCCACTCGATGGGGCGGAATTTGATGGCGAGTCCCAGGCGGTCGATGCGATCGATGGAGCTATAGAGCAGTTCGCCGTGGGGGCCGAGGCGATGGTGGGGGTCGGCTGAAAGGTGAGCGGCGCCGGTGGGCCCGACGAGGATGGAGCGGGCGACGTGGCGCTGGTAGACCGGGGAGGTCATCAGGCCCTCGAGCACCGTGCCGATCCCACCGATTTGTTCGACTGCCTCGTGTGTGACGTGGGCGATAGTGAACTTCTTTTGTTCGGGCATGCCGATCTTATCGGCCAGACGGGCGGGTTGGCTGAGGGGGGCGGGGCGGGAATGTGTGCGGCTGGAGGGCCGGGGGTTGCGTCGGCGGGTGAGGGGGTTGGGGCGAGCTGGATCGGTGCGCGGCATGGGGGGTCGGGTTCAGGTTCTGTCTGAAAACGGCTGAGTGAAGTACTTGACCATGAAACGGGAAGTCCGGCAACTGGCTATTGCGAGGGATTTCACGGCTTGGCAAGCAAGCCGTGGCACCCCAATTCGAGTTTTCGGACAGACCCTAGCCGGGTGGGAGTTGCGTGGCGTCGACGGAGGGTCCAGAGCTGGGGCCGGCGGCGGCGGCGCGGGACAGGCCGGTGCGGGCGCGGGCGGAGGCGGTGCCGCGGGGCATGGCGATGACGCCGGTGCGTGCCAGCTCGATGATGCCGTAGGGCTGCACGAGCTGGATGAACGCTTCGATCTTTTCTTCCGTGCCGGAGAGTTCGATCATGAGCTTGTCGGGGCTGACGTCGACGATCTTGGCGCGAAAGAGGCTGGCCAACTCGATCAGCTCGCTGCGGCGGTTGCCTGAGGCCACGGTGGATGCGCCGTTGGCGCCGGAGGCGGCGGTGTCGACGGCGGCGGCCACGCTTGGCCCGCCGGTGGTCCAGACCTGCACGAGCATCAGGTCGCGTTCGACGAAGGGGACGTCCTTGTAGTCGACGACTTTGACCACCGGGACGAGTTTCTGCAGCTGCTTGCGGACCTGTTCGAGCACGGCGTCGTCGCCGCTGACGACGATCGTCATGCGTGAGAACTCGGGGTTCTCGGTGCGGCCGACGACCAGGCTGTCGATGTTGAACCCGCGTGCGGCGAACATGCCGGCGACGTGGGCGAGCACGCCCGGTTCGTTGGTGACCAGTGCGGCGATGACGTGCCTCATGGCGTTGGACCTTTGTTCAAGCATAGCGTCGTATGGATCCTAGAAAGTTACTTCGCAAAAGCACGTGTGGTACTGGTTGCCTGCAACCGGTGGATCATGGCTGACCGAGCCACGGCTTGCAAGCTAGCTGTGCCACCCGACGCGCATGACGCGGCGGGCCGAAGGCCCGCCCTACGGGCCCGCCGTGTATTCACGGCGGGCTAAATCGTTGGCGGAGCAAAGCCCCGCCCTACAAGAGGCAGGTCGATGACCTGCCCTACGAGTGGTGCGCACAGCGCACCCTACTTTAATCTGGGGCTGCGGCCAGGGGCAGAGAAACATATCGGCGTGGGCGGACGCGGGTCTCGAACTCGCTGCGGAACTTGTTGATGATGGTGGTGACGGCCCAGTTGGCGCCGTCGGCCAGGCCGCAGATCGTGGTGCCGGGCATGGCGCCCATCGAACCGGCCAATTCCAGGAGCAGGTCGAGGTCGTAGGAGGTTCCCTGGCCGGCCTCGATGCGGCAGAGGGTTTTGTACATCCAGCCGGTGCCTTCGCGGCAGGGTGTGCACTGGCCGCAGGATTCGTGGGCGAAGAAGCGGGCGATGTTGCGGGCGACGGCGACCATATCGGTGTCTTCGTCCATGACGATGACGCCGGCGGTGCCCAGGCCGAGGCAGCCGTATTTTTTACCGATATCGAAGTCCAATTCGGCGTCGAATTGGTCGGGGCCGAGGACGCCCATGGAGATGCCGCCGGGGATGGCGGCCTTGAAGCGTTTGCCGCTGCGGATGCCCCCGCAGTAGTTGTGGACGAGGGCGGAGAGTTTGATGCCCAATTCTTCTTCGTAGACGCCGGGTCGGCTCACGTGGCCGGAGACGCCGAAGAGTTTGGGGCCGAAGCTGGCGGGGAGGGAGGGCGGGGCCCCGGGCGGCCGGCCCTTACCGAGGGATTTGAACCAGTCCGGGCCGCGGTCGACGATCGGGCCGACCATGGAGAGGGTCTCGACGTTGTTGATGATGGTCGGTCGGGCGAAGGCGCCGGCGACGGCGGGGAACGGGGGCTTGATGCGCGGCCAGCCGCGCTTGCCCTCAAGGGATTCGAGCAGGGCGGTCTCTTCGCCGCAGACGTACGCTCCTGCGCCGCGGTGGATATAGCAGTGGGGGTCGCGGCCGTTGATTGACCCGAGGATCGAGCCGGGGCCGAAGATGCGGTGCTGGTAGGCTTCTTCGATGGCGTGCTGGAGGGTGTGGGCCTGGGCGTGGTACTCGCCACGGATGTAGACGTAGGTGGTGTCGAGCCGGCAGGCGTGCATGCAGATGGCGACGCCCTCGAGCAGGAGGTGGGGGTCGTAGTCGAGGATGAGGCGGTCCTTGAAGGTACCGGGCTCGGATTCGTCGGAGTTGACGGCGAGGAAGCGCCGCTGGCCGTCCTCGGGCGGGAGGAAGCTCCATTTCATGCCGGCGGGGAAGCCGGCGCCGCCCAGGCCGCGCAGCTCGCTGGTCTTGACCAGGTCGACCACGGCTTTGGGGGCCATCGTCAGGGCTTTGCGCAAGGCGGCGTATCCGCCGGTTTGGAGGAATTGATCGATGGTGACGAGCTTGCGGTGGCGCGGGTCGCCCCAAGGGGGTGTGGGGATGCGTTTGGTCAGGATGGGTTCTTTTAGGGGCATGGTTGGTTAGTCGGCGGGCGGAAGTTTGCGCCACGTGTTGCGTCGTTTCGCGGCGGGCCGAAGGCCCATCTACGGGCCCGCCGTGTATTCACAGCGGGCTAAATCGTTGGCGGGGCAAAGCTCCGCTCTACAACCCTCATTGGCAGGTCGATGACCTACCCTACTGCTCCAGCCACACGGTGGCCGGAAGATTCACCCTCACCCGGCCTCTGCCTCGAGGGAGAGGGGTAAGAGAACCGCGGGTTGCCACCCGCGGCTATTGGGTCCGCACAGCGGAGCCTACCTAGTCGAGTTTGTCGAGTGTGTGCAGGAAGTCCTCCGCGTTAAGGTTTTCGAGGAGCCGCTCGTTCACCAGGGCGCAGGGCGCGGTGCCGCAGGAACCGAGGCACTGGGCGGTGAGCAGGGTGAAGCGGCCGTCGTCGGTGGTTTGGCCGACGTCGATGCCGAGCCTGGCCTTGATCTTTTCCAAGAGCTCGGC
>JAJUHR010000298.1 GCA_029267795.1 Planctomycetota bacterium | reverse complement strand
GATGATGGTCTGGCCGGTTTCCGGGTCGTAGTGGGTGCGGAAGGACGGGTCCTCGCGGCGGATGGTGGCCAGGGCGTTGGCCAGCTTCTCCTTGTCGGCCTGGCTGGCGGGCTCGATGCTCATGCTGATCACCGGCTCGGGGAACTCCATGCGCTCGAGGATGATCGGGTGGTCGGCGTCGCAGAGCGTGTCGCCGGTGATCGAGTTCTTCAGGCCCACTAGGGCGACGATGTCGCCGGCGGAGGCCTCCTCGCGGGGGATCCGCTCGCTGGCGTGCATCTCGAAGATGCGGCTGACGATCTCGCGTTTGCCGTTGTTGGCGTTGAGCACCCGGCTGCCCTTGGCGAGCGTGCCGGAGTAGATGCGGGCGTAGGTCAGGTCCCCGTGCATGTCCGAGACGACCTTGAACACCAGGGCCGAGAAGGGGGCGGTGGCGTCGTGGGGCCGCGTGAGCTTCTGGGTCTTGTCACGCACGTCGGTGCCTTGGATCTGCGGGACTTCGGTGGGGTTGGGCAGGTAGTCGATGATCCCGTCCAGCAGCAACTGGATGCCGACGTACTTCAGGGCCGAGCCGCAGAACACGGGGAAGACCTTCTTGGCGATGGTGCCCTTGCGGATGGCGGCCCGGATTTCCTCGGCGCTCAGCGGCTGCTCGAGGATGAACTTTTCGGTCAGGGTGTCGTCCAGCTCGGCGGCTTTTTCTTCGAGCTTGTGGCGCCACTTCTTGGCCTCGTCCTGCATCGGGGCGGGGACGTCACGCTGCTCCACCTTGGCACCCAGCTCCTCGGCGGAGAAGTAGTAAGCCTTGAGGGTCAACAGGTCGATGATGCCCTCAAAAGTGCCGGCTTGACCGATGGGGATCTGCACGGCTACGGCGTTGGCCCCGAGGCGTTCACCCAAAGAATTAAAGCTGAAGAGGAAGTCGGCGCCGAGTTTGTCCATCTTGTTGATGAAGCACAGACGCGGGACGCCGTAGCGGTCGGCCTGATGCCAGACGGTCTCGGATTGAGCCTCGACGCCCTCCTTGCCGTCGAAGACGGCCACCGCCCCGTCCAAGACACGCAGCGAGCGCTCGACCTCGATCGTAAAATCCACGTGGCCCGGGGTGTCGATCAGGTTCAAGGTGTATTCGACGCCACGGTGCGTCCATGGGCAGGTGGTGGCGGCGGATTGGATGGTGATGCCGCGCTCCTGCTCCTCGGGCAGGAAGTCCATGGTGGCGGTGCCCTCGTGGACCTCGCCCATTTTATACGTCTTGCCGGTGTAGTAGAGGATGCGTTCGGTGACGGTGGTCTTGCCCGCATCGATGTGGGCACAGATGCCGAAGTTGCGAGTGACCTCCAACTTGCCAAGCTTGCGGTTCTCACGGGCGGGGGCTGCGGTGGTCATGCTACGATCCTCATCCTCATCATCCAATAACCAGCCCCACCTGTGGAGGCTGCGTCGTTCGCCCCTGTGGTACGGTCAAAGCGGGAAGGACGCCAACGGGCCCGACGGTAGCCTATTCATCGGGCTATGGCTTGGAAAGTTTCCAAAAGTTCAGATGTCCCAAGCTTGGGGACGCAGACCTCCAGCCGCTCCTAAGCACAAAGGGCCACTAAGCATAGCGAGCCGAAGCGATCCGTCAAGTAGATATCGGCCCGAGGCCTCCACATCGTTCGATCGAGGATGGGCTGGGATCGAAAACCCGTGAGTTGAGGCTCGGCAGGCCTTCGGCGCCCTGGTCCGGGCATGGATCGGGAAGGCGTTGATCGCGCAACTTTTTTGATGGGTTGAGCTTGCGCATTGCGTCCAATCGGCCAAGATCGAGAAAACCTCTTTGAGGCCCGATGTTACAAGAGCATTCATGGGGGCTGTGGTGCAATAAAAAAACCGGTCCCCATCAAGCAGGGGGCCGGTTCGTACTTAACGTGATGCGTGCCTCGGCTCGTCGGCGGCTGAAGCGGATTCGACCGCACGACAGTGCGTTGTCAGTACACCAACTGGAATTGGGTGCGCAGGACGATCTGGCCGTCTTCCTCCGGGTTGTCCTGGAGCAGGCCCAGGCCGCTGGTGCCGACGAAGTCAGGCACGTCGTCCAACGAGTTTAGAACGAACACCAAGTCGGCGGTGAATTTGGCCTGGTGCTTCTTGATGTAGTAGTTAGCACCGACGGTGACGAGGTTCACGTCGTGGCTCTCGTCGGGATCGAGCCACTCGTAGCGGACGAAGGGCTCGAGCCGATCGGGGATGACCATATAGCCGCCCTGAATCAGGGCGCCATAGTGGGTGGTGTTCGGGGTCAGCTCACCGCCGGGCCGCACGCCCGCACCGTTGATGCTGGCGCCACTGAAAGACCCGAACACGTTGCAGCCGTTGCATTCCACCGAGCCGTCGACCGTCCAGATGAGGATGTTGTTGTAGGCGTCGCCGCTAGAGAGCACGGACGACGTTTGCCCGTCGCCGGACTCTTCGATCTCATAGTGGATGGCGGCGCCGAGGAAGATCGCGGTCTCTTCGTCGGACCAGGCGCTAAAGTCGTCCCACTGGTCCCAGTTGCCGGCCAGGCGCAGGTCGAGACGGGCGGTCAGGCCGACGTCGCTGGCGTCGCTGTCGAACTGCTTGCGGGCTTCGGCGTGGCCATCGCTGTCGTCGCCGACCTCGCCGGAGTTGAACCCGTCGTTGACGGACAGGGCCAGCTTGGCGTAGTCGTTGACGTCGATGTTGGCCCAGACGCCCTGGATGCGGCCGATGGTGAAGAACTCATTGACCAGAGAGCGTTCGACGGCCAGCTGGTGCTTGGCGCTGACCAGCTCTTCACGGAGGAACGGCCCCTTGGCCTCACCGCCGTAGATCCACACGCCGTCCATCCACTGGTAACCGATCTGGGCTTGGTCGAGGAAGATGGTTTCCGTGTTGCGGTCGGCGGCGATGACCAGGACGTAGGTGATCTTGGGCGTGCCGATGTGGCCCTCGAAGCCGATCTTGGCCCGGCGGATCTCGAAGCCGAACTCGCGGTCGTCGTTGTTCGGCGCGCCAGGCGTGGTGTGGTCGGCGCCGTCGCGGTCGTTGTAGATGTAGCGGAACTGGATGTAGCCGGTGGACCGCAGGAGGAAGTTGCCGTCCTCGCTGGCCAGGAAGAACCCCTTGTCGTCGTGGCCGGCGACCATCGCGGTATTGGCGAAGCTGGAGCGGGT
>JAJUHR010000267.1 GCA_029267795.1 Planctomycetota bacterium | reverse complement strand
GGGCTGGCCTTTGGTGCGCTTCTCGATCTCGTCGAACGCTGCGTAGACCACGCGCTGGGCGACGGACTTTTTGCCGTCGCGCATCAAGCAATTGATGAACCGAGTGACCCGCTTGTTGTTGTACCGCGGGTCCGGTGCGAGCTGTTCATCCGCTTTAGTTCGTCGACCTGCCATATCTAACACTTCCGTCAAACAAGGTCTGAAAAAATGAAAAAATCACCTAATCGTTTCAGGCCACGGACTTCCAGATTTCCCGGCGTCCCCCTTTCCAATCCCCGGGTAACACTCGGATAAGCCCGCCGATACACCGCGGCTGTCGGTTATACGATACGCTGCCCCGATCGCGGCGGCTACTTTCTCGGCCCGAGCCCCCTTTGAGGGTTCAGGCCCACTCGATCGGCCTGAGGCGGGCTAACCGATTTATTTACCTGTATGCTTGACGCCGTACTTGGACCGGCCTTGTTTACGGCCTTCGACGCCGAGGCAGTCCAAGGCTCCACGGACCACGTGGTAACGGACACCGGGGAGGTCGCGGACGCGGCCGCCGCGGACCAGGACGATGCTGTGCTCCTGGAGGTTGTGCCCTTCGCCACCGATGTAAGCGGTGACTTCACGGCCGTTGGAGAGCCTGACGCGGGCGACCTTGCGGAGCGCCGAGTTGGGCTTCTTGGGGGTCACTGTCTTGACCTGCAAGCATACTCCCCGTCGCTGGGGGCACGCGGCGAGGTCTTTGACCTTGCTCTTGGCCCGGGGGCTGCGGCGTGGGTTCGCTATCAATTGATTGATCGTCGGCATATCACCTCGTGCTAAAAGCGTTAGAGACCTTTTAGTTTAGCTTTTTTTGCTGGCAATGTGCAACTGCAAGGCACATCCCGCGTATACGGCCAACGTGGGCTCCGGCTTTCCCCGGGACTTATTCGCTGTCCGGGAAAAGAATTAGAAGTATAGTATGCGGTCGCCATGCCTTCATTCTCAGTGGTGATTTGCTGCGCCAACGTCGAAGACACACTCGAGCCGGCGTGCCAATCCGTGGCTTGGGCGGACGAGTTGATCGTGGTGGACTCCGGTTCTCAAGACTCAACCCCTGGTATCGCTAGGAGATACGCCGATCGCTACGTGGTGGAGCCGTGGCGGGGCTATACGGGGCAGAAGCAGTTTGGCACGTCGCTGGCGCGCAACGACTGGGTATTTTTACTGGAGGGGGATGAGGAGTGTTCGCCGGAGCTGGCGGAGCAGTTGCAGTCGATGACCGAGGCGGAGCTGGAATGCTATGACATCCTGATGACGCCCCGGCGGAACTACATCATGGGTCGGCACGTGCGGGCGTGGGACCCGGACTGGATGAACCGGATCATCCACCGCGGGCGGTGCCTGTGGTCGCAGGAGGTGCTGCACGACGCCCGGCGGCCGTCGGACCCTTCGCGTGTGCTGAGGCTGAGCGGGTGCATCTACCACCGGCGGCACTCGGCGCAGGGTTTTAGCGATTATTTCAGCGGTAAGCGGCAGGACGAGAGGCTGATTGCGGTGGCTCAGCAGATGCATGCCCGGGGTAAGCGGTGTCATTGGTGGGACCTGACGCTGCGGCCATGGTTCAACTTCTGGAAGTTTTACTTGCTGAAGCGCGGTTTTCTGGACGGGGTGTTCGGGTTGATGATCGCGCAGAAGGCGGCGGTGAGCACCCAGTTGAAATATGCGGCGCTGTGGGCGGTGCAGCAAGGTCGGGCGAAACCCCAGGCGGACGCGAAGGAGTCTGCGGCGGGTGCAGGGACTGTGGCGCCGCCGGCGGAGAAAGCCGCGGCGCCCTAGCGCTGCGGGGGATGAATCCGCAGGTTACCGAGCTGCGGCAAGCACGCGCTCCAACTGATCGACATGCTGGCTCATCGAGAGTGATTCCCGCATGCCTGCCAGGGCCTGGACGCACCGCTGGCGCTGGGTCGGGTCCGCCATTTCGGCCATCGCTTGAGTGAGAGCGTCCACATCCGCTGGATCTGGGATGACCCGGCCGCGGAGGGCTTTTCCGCCGGGGTCGAGGACCAGATCGCTTGCGCCGTTGTAACTGGTGGTGATGGCGGGCGTGCCCATCATGAGCGACTCGATGACGACCTTGCTCGCTGGGTCGTAGAACGTCGGGTGGACGGTGACGTCTGCTGCGACGTAAAGCGGTGCCATCTGATCGGTGGGCCCAAGGAAGCGGATGAGGGGGCCCAGCCCCAGGCGGTTTACCAAGCGTCGCTGGGCGCCGCCGGCGTGACCGACGAACAACGCCAGCGGGCGTAGGCCCCGTTGCGTGAGCCGATGCGTGGCCTGCAGGAGTTGGTCGGCGCCCTTAAGGCGGGGGTTCAACGCGGCGAAGAGGAACACCAGCTGATCCTGGGGGATCCCGAGTCGGCGGCGGGACTGCTCACGCAAGGCGCGGCGTTCTTCGGAAGAAAGGGTGGGCATGTCCGCGGCGTTGGGGATCAGCTCGATCCTTGAGGGGTCGACGTGGTAGTGCCGCTGCAGCTGATCGGCGACGTAGCGGCTGATGGCGACGATGCGCCGCACCGAGGGATCGGTGAGCGTGCGGCGCTCCACCCGGAGCATCATCTGTTGTTTGGGGGACAGGGCGATCAGGCAGCGTTTGAGTGCGCGCGAAACGGGCTGTGAGCGGAGCGCGATGTTGCGTTCGAGGGTTTCGCGCACGGTGCCGCCGCGGGGTTGGATGACCCGAGCGGGACCGGTGGTCGTGACGGAGAGGCTGGTGTCAAAACGGCGCTGCTCGAGCTGCCTGCGGGCCCAGGCGATGAAGCGCAGCCAGCGCGTTGGGAGCCTGGGTTTGCTTGCGGCATATCGGAGGATCTGGGCGCCGGCGGGGAGGTCCTGGTCCGGGGCGTAGCCCGCGATGACGGCGACCTGGTGGCCGCGGGCGGCGAGGTGCTCGACGGTCTGGACGGTGGATCGTTCGGCCCCCCCGCCGCGGGAGTCGAAGCGGTCCACCACCACGGCCACGCTCATGGGGGTCATCGCGGGGCCGCTCACGTGGGTGTACCGATGAATCGGCCGGGCTGGAGCAATTCGGCGGCTTTTTCGAAGACCATCTGGGGGGTGACCTGGGTCATGCAGCGGTGGTCCAGGGGGCAGTTTTTTTTCTGACAGGGGCCGCAGAAGACCGGGACCAGGACTTGGCGCTCTCGTTCGAAGCCGATGTCCGTCCAGGCGGGGTCGGTCGGGCCGAAGATGGTGACCACGGGGACGTTCATGGCGGCGGCGATGTGGCGTGGGCCGGTATCGTTGGTGACCATCAGGCTGCTGCGGCGGATGACGCTTTTGAGCAGGGTCAGATCGACACCGAGGCGGGGCAGGTCGATCACCGGCGTGCGTGCAGAGGCGATGACGCGGTCCAGGATGGGTCGCTCGCGGGGGGAGCCGGTGACGGCCACGGCGGCGCCGAGCTCTTGGGCGCAGCGGTCGGCCACGGCGGCGAAACGTTCGGGGTACCACATCTTCGCCTGGCCGTAGGAAGCGCCGGGG
>JAJUHR010000266.1 GCA_029267795.1 Planctomycetota bacterium | reverse complement strand
GCGGTAGTACTCGACTTCCACAGGGGTGTCGATCCGGCAGGTGGTGGTGAACGTGGTTTTGGAGCCATCGGGCCTAGTCGCGGTGACGCGGATGTCCTGCCGGGGCTGGACCCGGTCGTCGATCTCGATATCGAACAATTCGGCACCGGTGAGCCCCAGGGACTGGGCGGTTTGACCGTCTTTGAATTCCAACGGCAAGACACCCATGCCGACGAGGTTGCTGCGGTGGATGCGTTCGAAGCCGCGGGCGATCACGGCTTTAACACCCAGCAGATAGGTGCCTTTGGCGGCCCAGTCTCGGCTGGAGCCCATGCCGTAATCCTTCCCCGCCAGCACGACCAGCGGGGTCTTGCGGGCCTGGTAGTTCTGGGACGCTTCGTAGATGCTCTTGACCTTGCCGTCGGTGAAGTCGGTGGTCCACCCGCCCTCGGTACCTGGTGCTAACTCGTTGCGGACGCGGATGTTGGCGAATGTCCCCCGGGTCATGACCCGGTCGTTGCCCCTGCGGGCGCCGTAGCTATTGAACATGCTCACCGGCACGCCGATGCCGATCAGATACTGCCCGGCGGGGCTGTCCTTCTTGATCGAGCCGGCGGGGCTGATGTGGTCGGTGGTGACCGAGTCGCCGAGCTTCGCCAGGCACCGGGCGGCGCGGATCGGCTGGATCGGCGCGGGCTGCGGGCTCAGGTTCACGAAGAACGGCGGCTCCTGGATGTACGTGCTCTTGGGGTCCCATTCGTACAACGACCCGGCGGGGCACGCGATCGCCTTCCACTCGGACGAGCCCTCGAACACGTGCGCATACTGCTGAACGAACTGCTCCCGGGTGACACAGCGGGCAACGGTCTGCTGGATCTGATCCTGCGTAGGCCAGATGTCCTTCAGGTACACCGGCCGACCCTGGCGATCGATCCCCAGGGGCTCGCTGGCCAAGTCGATGTCCACCGTGCCAGCGATCGCGTACGCCACGACCAGCGGCGGGGAGGCGAGGTAATTGGCCTTGACGTCCGGGCTGATCCGGCCCTCGAAGTTGCGATTGCCCGAGAGCACGGAGACGGCCACCAAGTCGTTCTCGTTGATCGCTTGGCCGATCGGTTCTGGAAGCGGCCCGGAGTTTCCGATGCACGTCGTGCACCCGTAGCCCACGAGGTAGAACCCCAGGGTCTCGAGGCTCTCCATCAGGCCGGCTTTCTTGAGGTATTCGGTCACCACTTTCGACCCCGGGGCGAGTGAACTCTTCACCCAGGGCTTACGGGTCAGGCCCCTTCGCACCGCGTTCTGCGCCAGCAGGCCCGAGGCGATCATCACCTCCGGGTTGGAGGTGTTGGTGCAACTGGTGATCGCGGCGATGACCACGTCCCCGTGCTTGAGCAGGAAGTGTTCCCCCTCGTATTCGACCGGCACGCCTTCGAGGTCCGGGTCCACCACCGCGACGGAGGCTTCCTGAAGCATCGCGGCGGCGGCAGCTCCCCCGGCGGGTTGGACGGGGATCGGCTTGTTGTAAGCCTTGGTCAGCGCGTCGTGCCATTGTTTCTTCATGCTGCCCAGCGGGACGCGGTCCTGGGGGCGCTTAGGCCCGGCCAGCGAGGGCTCAACCTTGGATAGGTCCAGCTCCAGCACGGAGGAATACTGGATCGGGTGGCTGTCGTCGCGCCACAGGCCCTGGAGCTTGGCGTATTGCTCGACGGTTTGGATGAGCTTTTCGTCTCGGCCGCTGAGCCGCAGGTACGTCAGCGTCTGCTGGTCCACGGGGAAGAACCCAACGGTGGCGCCGTATTCCGGGGCCATGTTGGCGATCGTGGCGCGGTTGGCCACCGGCATGTCGGCCAGGCCCGGGCCGAAGAATTCGACGAACTTGTTGACCACGCCAAACTTGCGGAGCATCTCGGTGACGGTTAGGACCAGGTCGGTGGCGGTGCAGCCGTGGGCGAGTCGGCCGGTGAGCCGCAAGCCCACCACCTCGGGGATGAGCATGTAGATCGGCTGGCCGAGCATCACGGCTTCGGCCTCGATCCCGCCGACGCCCCAGCCCAGCACGCCTAGCCCGTTGATCATCGTGGTGTGCGAATCGGTGCCGACCAGGCTGTCGGGGTACAGGGTGCCGCCGTCGTCCCAAACCACCTTGGCCAGGTATTCCAAGTTCACTTGGTGGACGATGCCGGTGGCGGGGGGCACGACGCGGAAGTTGTCGAAGGCCTGCTGGCCCCACTTCAGGAACTGGTAGCGTTCGGTGTTCCGCTCGAACTCCTTTTGGCTGTTGATGGTCAGGGCCATGCCGGAGGCGAAGGCGTCGACCTGCACGGAGTGGTCGATCACCAAGTCGCAAGGGACCAAGGGGTTGACCTTCTTGGCGGTGGTGGCTTTGCCGGTCATGCGGACGATGGCGGAGCGCATGGCGGCCAGGTCCACGACCGCCGGCACCCCCGTAAAGTCCTGCAGCACGACCCGGCCGGGCATGAAGGGGATCTCTTGCTCGCCGACGTTTTTCGCGTCGTAATGGGCCAGGGCCCGGATGTGGTCTTGGTTCACGATGAAGCCGTCGCACTTACGCAGGGCGGCCTCGAGCAGGACCTTGATGCTGTAGGGCAGCCGGTCGACGTGGCCGATTTTGGCTTTGACCAGCGCCTCAAGCGGGTAGATGGTTCGCTTCCCGAGGGGGGTGTCCAGGGTCGTCGGCGCGATGGGGGGGGATGGCTTCATCTTGGTGTCCGTAAGTCGTGCGATCCGGGGGGTCCGAGCTGTCGAGCCCCAAATCGTACCACGAGGAGCCGTGGCTTTCGACCGCTTTGCGGGTGGCGGGAGCGGAGGGGGGTTCGTTAAAGCCGTCGGGCGAACCTGGGCGGCGCTTGTTCAAGCGGATCGATGGTCGGCGCTTCTATAGTAGAGGCGGTCCTTAACCCCCTCTCCCGACCCGGGAGAGGGTTGGGGTGAGGGATGGGCCGGCGATTTTTTCGGAGAGTTTCCGGGGGTTCCCGGGGGTTTCACCCCTCACCCAGCCTCTCCCCTATGGGGGGAGGGGTTTTGAAACCGGCCTGAGGGGAGCTGGGTTTTGAAAGCGGTTTTAGTGTTTGTTCTTTTGGGATATCGATCCGATGCCGACGAGGCCGCGACCGATTGTGATTCTAGGGCCAACCGCCGGGGGCAAGAGCGAATTGGCGGTGGGTCTAGCCGAAGCGCTGGGCGGCGAGGTGATCGGGGCCGACTCGATGCAAGTGTACCGGCACATGGACGCGGGGACCGCCAAGCCGGCGGGGCACCTGCGGGGTCGTGTGCCACACCATCTGATCGATATCGTGGAGCCCACCGAGCGGTTTACCGTGGCGGACTGGTTGTCGCGAGCTGAGCGCCTGATCGGGCAGTGCCAGGTTGCTGGTAGGCACCCGATCGTGGTCGGGGGCACGAACCTGTACATCAAGGCCCTGCTGGAGGGGATGTTCGAAGGGCCTTCGGTGGATCGGGAGCTACGCCGGCGTTTGGGGCAGGTGCCCGCTGGGGAGCTTCACCAGCGCCTG